>DRMA01000129.1 GCA_011375245.1 Thiothrix sp.
GTTAGTTATGTCCTTCACCCTGCCTTAAATCGGCTATTGATGAATTGCTTTTTAGCCTACGCTAGTTTTAAGGGGAAAAGCTAGTGGTAAAGTTTAAGCAAATGAGAATAAGTACTGCAAAGTATTGATTTAAGCGTTTTTTCATTTTATCGGAAAAATGATACCGTTTATTTTGTTTGTGATTTTTAATGGAATTTTCAAGGGGTTAGTGTTTTTGATTTTTTGCCTTATGCCTAACTCACTCATGGCATTCATTGAGATAAAAAAGCGATTTGTACATAAAATGCCTACTAAAATAAACAAAAGCTATTTATACTGTTTTTTACAAAAATCGTCTGTTTGCATCAAGTTAGCTCAAGCGTTAGAAGTCCAAGTTACCATATCAAAATTTGGGAGAAGGATGCTGTATGGCAAATGGACTCGAAGATCTTGCGCTAAATTTTCATGCACGCCTTAGATAGCGATTAACTAAAGCAAAAATTGCTAACCTATAAGCTAACCCTCCTCAATCGCAATGCATTACTAATCACCGAAACTGAGCTAAAGCTCATTGCTGCTGCTGCAATCATGGGTGAGAGTAATACACCAAAAAATGGATAAAGCACACCTGCGGCAATAGGAACGCCTAGTGCATTATAAACAAAAGCAAAGAATAAATTCTGGCGGATATTTTTCATCACAGCTCGGCTCAATCGTCTTGCGCGTACAATGCCTTGTAAGTCACCTTTAACGAGCGTAACACCTGCACTTTCTATCGCAACATCTGTACCTGTTCCCATGGCAATGCCGACCTGTGCTTGGGCAAGGGCAGGCGCATCATTAATACCATCACCTGCCATCGCAACAATATGCCCATCGGCTTGCAGTTGTTTCACTACTTCTGCTTTTTGCTCGGGCAAAACATCGGCTTTTACACGATCAATTCCTAGTTTACGCGCAACAGCTTCAGCGGTTTTGCGATTATCACCTGTAAGCATCACCACCGTAACACCTTCTTTATGTAAGACATTAATTGCCTCAGCCGTTGTTTTTTTAATCGGGTCAGCAACACTGATTAAGCCTACTGCTTGTTCTCCCATCACAACAAACATAACCGTCTGCCCCTCTTCACGCAGTTGATTGGCTTGATCTGGCAATTTGCCGACAGTAACGCCCAACTCCTGACAAAGTGTCTGATTGCCAATAGCAACCTGTTGGTCATTCACTATTCCGACGACACCACGCCCTGTTAGTGATTCAAAGTTGCTAACCTTGAGTAACGGCAATGTTCTTTCTTCTGCCGCATCAACAATAGCTTTTGCTAAGGGATGTTCGCTGGCTTGTTCTAGGCTGGCAATAGCTTGTAATAAGGTGTTTTTATCCTGATTTTCGATTGGATAAATAGCCGTTAAACGGGGTTTACCTTCGGTTAATGTTCCTGTTTTATCAACCACTAAGGTATCCACTTTTTCCATTATTTCTAATGACTCAGCATTTTTAATCAACACACCTGCGGCAGCACCTTTGCCTGTGCCGACCATAATCGACATCGGTGTTGCCAAGCCTAATGCACAAGGGCAAGCAATAATAAGCACCGCAACGGCATTGATAATGCCATAGGCTAAGGCAGGTGAGGGGCCGAAGAAAAACCAGAGAATAAAGGTTGTTATGGCAACTAAAACAACAGTAGGTACAAAGTAAGCAGCTACTAAATCAGCTAGTTTTTGGATGGGGGCGCGAGAACGTTGTGCATCAGCGACCATTTTTACAATGTGTGACAGCAAGGTATCAGTACCTACTTTCTCGGCGGTGATTAAGAAACTTCCTGTGGTATTTACCGTTGCACCAATAACGGTATCCCCTTTGCTCTTACTCACAGGGATGGCTTCTCCTGTAATCATTGACTCATCAATATTACTTTCACCTTCAATGACTCTACCATCAACAGGAATTTTTTCGCCAGGACGTACGCGCAAGATGTCACCTGTTTGTACATGTTCTAAAGGCACATCGGTCTCTTGTCCATCATCATTAACACGACGAGCTGTATTAGGAGCAAGCTCCAGTAAGGCACGAATCGCTGTATTGGTACTACTACGTGCTTTAAGTTCTAATACCTGTCCTAATAATACTAATACGGTAATGACGGCAGCCGCTTCAAAATAAACCGCTACTGTGCCACCTTCATGCTGCATTGCCAGTGGAAAGAGTGTTGGGGCAAAAAGGGCAACCAGACTATATAGCCATGCAATCGACACACCCATACCAATTAAAGTAAACATATTTAAATTCCATGTTTGCACCGATTGCCAAGCACGAACAAAGAAAGGCCAGCCTCCCCATAAAACAACAGGCGTTGCGAGTACAAATTCAAGCCATTGTATCGTTGTCATCGGCAACCAAGTAGGTAATAGCTGCGGCATTAGATCAGCCACCATCGCAATAACAAAAACAAGAAGGGCTAAAGGAAGACTGAACCAGAAACGGCGACTCATATCGGTCAATTCATCATTTTTTTCATCAGTAGTGGTAATTCCCATCGGTTCTAGTGCCATACCACACTTAGGACAACTGCCTTGGTGATCTTGAATAATTTCGGGATGCATGGGACAGGTATAAGTCATCTCAGCTCCCTTTCCCTCTCTATTATGTGATACATGATGTTTTTTATGGTCTTCGTGTTTTTTCTTATCCAAATAAATAGAGGGGGCTTTTTGAAATTTATCTTGGCAATGCTGGCTACAAAAATAATAGTCTTCGTCTTTTAACGTCATCTTGAAGCTACTGTCTGTGTTGGTAGACATACCACAAACAGGGTCTTTAAGTGTTTGATGCTGTGTTTTATGTTCCATGAATTCGCTTCCTTTACTTTAGGGTTAATCACACAATTAGGAAGTATAAAAGCTATGTGCAACACATAGGTCAAACAAAATATTATTGGATTGAGTGTGGTTGCAAAAAATGGAAAAAAGTTGAAAAAATAGTTGACCTATGTGCTGGACATAGGTTTTACACTTTATTCAAGCTTAAAAAATATTTGATTAGCCACTAATAAAAAGCTGATCAGAGAGAGATACCCCTGAAAAAGAAAGATGGAATTTTAGTCATCAGATAACCATTAAGGATAAAACCATGAAAACATTAAAACTAAGCATTATCTTGGCAACGAGCTTACTAACAGGCTATACATATGCTGCCCCCTCTAATAGTAATGAGCTATATGGTATTGATACAGCAGAAAGTAATTATATGGAAGGCTATGCATTCGATACGCAAATACCTACGAGTGAGCGGATTAACTTTTCAACACCAGTAAGCACTCAGATCAAAAATAATGAATTATACGATCCTAACGCAGTAGAAAGTAATTACCGTGAAGCGTATGCATTTGATACAGAGGCTTCTATGCTTAGTGAGCGTGTTAATTTTTCAGCACCAACAACCACTAAACGTGAGAATGCTGAGATATGGAATAATTTTTTAGCGAATGATGAATTTGATTTTTAACCAACGATAATATTGACCTGTGTATCATTGGTACACAGGTTATAGGATTAAAGAATAACAGTGTAGAAATTTGCTTAACGCTATAATAAATAAAAGGAAATTAAAATGAAAGATATGAGACTAATCGCATTACTTGTTAGTGTCTTTGCTATTAATGTCACAAATGCTATTCCATTAACACCTGATGAAATACTTTTAGCCATTGATGGTGAAAGCGATGCACCTTATCAAGTGGATGCCAACGCAACAAATCCATCTCCATTTGTCAGCTATATTTTATCCGCTATTGATGGTGAAAGTGATCAAGATAGTGCATGGGAACGCCCATCTAGAGTCAATTTTGACTTATCAAATGGCTTGCGCTCACGCCCAAATAATGTGGATACACTTTTGCCAGATACTTATGACTAACTAACGGATATATTTAGTGATACTAGCTTGATGTTGGCGAAATAGCCGCTTCGATTAAAGGACAAACAGACTGAGTGTTATTATTGTCACCATCAGGCATATCCGACCACTGTAATAAAGCCTTCTCCATACGATCTTGTAATTCGATAAGCTCCTTTAAGTGCTGGCGATTTTCAACAATGCGATTCTTTAAGGTCTCTCGAACATGAGGACAAGGTGAGTGTCCTTCACTTCGGCTTTGCATAATTTCTTGAATTTCATGCAAGGTAAAACCTAATGTTTTCGCCTGACGAATAAATTTCAGCCAATTGATTTCTTTAGGCTGATAAAGGCGATAACCATTCGCAGGATTACGCTCAGGTTGGAGTAAGCCCATGCGCGTGTAATAGCGCACGGCATCAGGGGTTGCACCACTTTTTTTGGCGAGTTCAGTGACTGTCATCATCCGTTTAAATCTCGTTTTTTTGCGCTATATTCTTCTCGGTTAATCTCACCTTTAGCATAACGCTCTTTTAAAATATCAATGGCAGATTGTTGTTTTTCATTATTATTGTTATTAAATGATTTTGTCATCCATAGAAAAAGCACGACGAAGAAAATCAACACTAACCACATAAAACCACCGCCAAACCAATGTCCATCATACATTTTATTACTCCTTAAGTGCCTACATCCTTTTCATTCTGAACATAGGCACTTGTTATTAATTAATAACGTTGAGTATCGTCATTAATGCTTATCACCTTCTTTATGTTCATGATCACCGTCATGACTATCGCCTTCTTTATGCGCATGTTTATCACCATGCATGCCACCACAACCACCATGCATTTTTTTCATCATACCCATCATGCCTTTCATTTTTTCCTTATGGGCAGCAAATAATTCTTTGCGCTTAGCCGTATCTTCAGTATCAATAATAGTCTGCATTTCAGCTTGCATTTTAGCTCTCATTGCCTTCATTTTTTCCTGCATGGGCATATCCATTTTTTTACCTGCTTCATCGGTATGACCTGCATGACCTGCATGTTCAGCTTCATTAGCATAAGCACCCATTGAAAGACTCATAGCAAGAAGTGGAACGGAAATAAGGGTTGTTAATAATGGTGTTTTCATTGTATTTTCCTATTACTTTAGGGGGGAGAATTCAAGCTATCCATTAGCTTGAGTTAAGTGTACAACCTGTGTGTTAGACACAGGTCAATACGTTTTTTTAAAATTGTTGTCACAGGATTAAAACCAAGTTCTAATACCTGTTACTAACTGTGTGTCTGATACATCATTACCATCAGCACGCGCAAAATCGGCGGTATCACCAAACTTCTTCGTCCATTCCACACCAATATACGGTGCAATTTCACGTTTAAACTCATAGCGTAATCGTAAACCAACACTCACATCAGACAAGCCAGAACCAATCCGCATTTGAGGATCATCTTTACCATAAAGGTTAAGTTCTATTTCTGGGGTTAAAATCGTTTTCTGCGTTAATAATAGTTCATATTCGCCTTGTATTCTTGCGGCTGTACGTCCATTGTCACCTGCAAATAAAGCAATGTCCGTTTCAAAAAAGTAAGGGGCGAGACCTTTTAGTCCAATAACTCCCCACTCACGCCCTTCAGGTTTAAAGTCTTTGCGTAGACCTGCTTGAATATCCCAATAAGGCGCAATAGCACGGCTATAAAGCGCTTGCACTTCTAGCTCTTCATTTTCCCCATCAACCCTTTCTCCTTCTGTTTTAAGCCAGAACTTATTTAAATCTTTGCCAATCCATGCTTCTGCTTCCCACGTCACAGGATTACTGCCATCTGCGTCATGAATTTCCAGTTGATTCAGCATGAACTTAGTCAATACAGGATCATCTTCCATTTTTTTGACGTTGTACGGTAAAGGAACATCATGATCAAGTGAACCATCACTCACTGGAATTGACGGCTTATGGTTCATTTTGGAATGATCCATTTTCATCTCAGACATCTCAGACATCTTAGATTTGCCTGTTTTTGCATGCCCCATCTTGGAGTGATCCATTTTCGTTTTAGGCATCTTATGCTGTGTTTTACAAGCATCCATTTGTGCATGTTTTGGATCAGCACAATTCATTGCCATTTTCATGCCTTGATGTTTAGAATGATCCATTTCGGCAAACGCAAATGGTGAGATAAATAAGCTCAATGTTATAGCTATTAATTGTTTTTTCATGATTTTCCCCTAATTAAGCAACAATGACACGACGGAACATGGCTTTCATGTGATACAACAGATGGCAATGGTATGCCCATTGCCCCTTAGCATCTGCGTTAACCAAATAACTAATTTTTGCCCCAGGTTGGACAACAATGGTGTGTTTGCGGGGTAAGTAATGTTCATCACCTGATTCCAATTCACTCCACATACCGTGCAAGTGAATCGGATGGTTCATCATTGTGTCATTGATCAAGGTAAAACGTACACGTTCACCAAAACGTAGCCCAATGGGTCGTGCATCATTATGTTTAACGCCATTAATTGACCACATATAGCGACTCATATTACCTGTAAGATGCAACTCAATTTCACGGTTTGGTGAGCGCTTATCTTGTGTCGGATACAAATTACGAATATCCGCATAGGTCAGCACACGACGACCATTATTCCGTAAACCAACGCCAGGATCATCCAGACGTACTTGTGGATCCATTGCTAACATATCAATTTGAGGTCCTTTGGCAATATTGACACGTGCCTTTGAGCCGCCACCGCCACTCATATCGTGTCCCATTGCACTATGATCCATTCCAGCCATGTCACCACCTGACATATCCATACCGCCCATATTCATTCCCATATCGGTATGGGTTAATAACGGTGCTGGATCCATTGCGGGTACTTTCGCTTTTTGTCCATTGCTACTCAGTGAACCAAAGGCATAACCTGAACGATCAATGGCTTGTGCAAAAATA
>DRMA01000130.1 GCA_011375245.1 Thiothrix sp.
AAAGAGTTGATCAATCTCGGGAAATAATACGGCTAATGCATTGCATTCACGCAGTATCATAAAAAAAACATCGGCCCTATTCTCAGCCAATGCTTTTTCTGTTTCTTGCCAAACACGTTCAGCAACAAGTGCATCGACTTCTCCTTCTGCAACCATTTGTTGCATTAACTGCATTGTTTCAGGCGCAATGGTAAAACCCAAAGCAGCATATCGTGCCGCAAAACGCGCAACACGTAACACACGTACAGGATCTTCAGCAAATGCTCTAGAAACATGACGCAAAATGCCATTTTCTAAATCGCTCTTTCCTTGGTAATAGTCAAGAATATTCCCATCAGCATCCTCTGCTAATGCGTTAATAGTCAGGTCACGCCGTGCTAAATCATCTTTTAAAGTAACATCAGTAGCCGCATTAAAGCTAAAACCATGATACCCTTTGCTTAGTTTACGCTCCGTCCTCGCCAGTGCGTATTCTTCATTGGTATCAGGATGTAAAAATACAGGAAAATCTTTGCCAACGGGTTTAAATCCTCTTTTGATCATGCTTTCAGGCGTTGTACCAACGACCACCCAATCACGATCATGCACAACAAGCCCCAAAAGTTTATCGCGAACTGCTCCACCAACAAGATATGCTTGCATATTCTACTCCTTCATAAAGTACTGTTTATTATTAACAAACAACCCATTATTCCCACCAAAATTAAACGCGTTAGTATGCGGGAAAGCGCAATCGAACACAATTAGCAACGATTAATAACAAAACAGTTGTGATGAAAATAAGAAAAGGCTAGAATGCGCCTTCTTTAGATTTGTAGGCACGTAGCTCAGTTGGTTAGAGCATCACCTTGACATGGTGGGGGTCGGTGGTTCGAATCCACTCGTGCCTACCAAAAAAACATTGCTAAACCTGCCTCGTTGCAGGTTTTTTTGTATCTGTAAGTTATTTGTATAAAAACAACAGTAATGCTAGAATCTGCCCTACATCGTATCAAAGCGTACCTAATTACATGAATTACAATATCACTATCGGGCTAATAAGTGTCGTATTCATTGTATCATGCAGTCAAAACCAACCTGTGCTTGATACAAATAAGAAACTATCCTATCAATTCGGTCAACCAAAAAGACAATTATTAGCTAAAAACCAAGCAAGCCAATTAGGCAATCCCACCCTAAAAGAGGTTGATAATAATAGGCAACAACATTATTACTCCGCCAACGGAAATATATGCAGTAAGCTTTCAACACAACGCATCGCTTGCTATATCAACAATAATTGGTATGAATCAAGACGTATTATGTCTTCAAATCGTTAAGTTGAGAAAACCGCACGTCTTTATCTCACAACTATCTTGATTTTTTGCCACGCCGCTTTAGACGTGCTTCTTTTTTAGCCGCTTTTTCAGCTCTGACCACTGAAACTGTATATTTTTCGTGTTCCATCATCTCGGGTGTTTCTAAGGTCATTGCGCCCAACATCCCCGCACGGTATTCAGTCACTAAAATTTTAGAAACCTTTTCTAAATGAACCTCACCACCTGCACGTAAACAGCCTCGTTTAGCACCAATACTTTGCAGTAATTCGTACTCTGTCTGCGGTAGATCAACAAACTGATAACGTTCTGCTAAGCGCTGTGGGTACTTTTCTAATAACACTTCTGCCAAATAAAAGGCAACATCATCATAATCAATAGCCGTATCTTTAATCGCACCTGTTGCTGCAAGCCGATAACCACTATGTGGATTTTCTATATTGGGCCACAAGACACCAGGGGTATCTAAAAGAATAACTCCGTTTTTTAAATCAATACGTTGCTGTCGCTTAGTGACCGCAGGTTCATTACCTGTTTTTGCAATACCTCGACCTGCTAAACTGTTAATTAATGTTGATTTTCCCACATTAGGAATTCCCATAATCATCGCATTAATTGCAATATCCCCCCCCCGTTTTTTCGGAACCAGCTTTTTACACAATGCCACAAGACCTTCTATCTTTTGCGGCTCATCTCGATTCACCACTAATGATTTAATCGCTAACTGTTTATCCCAATATTTTTTCCATATTTCCGTTAAAGCAACATCCGCTAAATCACTCTTATTTAACACTTTAATACATGGCTTATCACCACGTAATTCAGCAACCATTGGATTTTCACTACTATAGGGGATACGTGCATCCAGTATTTCAATAATAACGTCAATCTGCGGCAGAATTTTCTTAAACTCTTTATTGGCCTTATACATATGACCAGGATACCACTGAATTTGCATATTTTATCCTATGCGGAATTAATCGCGAGAAATAGAAATAATAAGAAACGAGATAACTAAGTTCTAGCAAGCGCTTCTTTGACAAAGGGAATCGTTACTCTACGCTTTTTAGACAAGCTTTCCTTATCTATTTTATCGAGTATTTTCATTAAGGTGGAAAAATCACGTGGATAACGTTTATAAATATAATCAATCACCGAATTACTTAATTCAAAGCCACGCTGTTTTGCCCTGCTTTTCAATGCCAATGCTTTTTCTTTATCAGGTAACTCTTTGAGTTCGTAGTTTGTTCCCCACAAAAGGCGCGATTGTAGATCAGGTAATTTACAATGCACCTGACGTGGATTCGTTTTCATTGCAAAATATAAAATCTGATTATTTTCACGCGCTTGATTAATAAGATGAAACAATGCTTCTTCCCATTGAGGTTTACCTAAGACAACATCAATCTCATCAATACAAATCAAACGATATTGTTTAATCCCTGCAAATATTCTCACGCCATATTGTTGAAGTGTCACTAAAGGGAAATAGGCGGTTAACATTTGATGTTCAAATGCACTGTAGCAACTTGCTTGTAATAAATGAGATTTTCCCGATTTTTCTGCTCCCCAAAGTAGAATTTGCTTATGCTCAACACTTTCAACAGAAGTACGCAAATCATTTATAACAATACTATTATCCGTATTTTGATAAAAAGAGTCATAACGTGCGCCATCATGCAAGGCAATGTAACTTAGACTTTGTTGAGTAATCATAAGTGGATGAAAAACAATAAAGGGTTTAAATATTTGAAAGAATAAAGTAAGTACAACACAACATTGTGTAACTATAACCTATAGAGTTGACTTTCTTTGTATGAATCATGGAAGTGTCGCAGAATAACAGCTAATACTGCTGCAATTGGTAATGCAAGGAGTACACCAAAAAAACCAAATAACTGTCCCCCTGCTAACACGGCAAAAATAACCGTTACAGGATGAAGCCCAATACGCTCCCCTACCAACAAAGGTGTAAGTAACATACCCTCAATAGCCTGAGCAATAGCAAAAACCATAAAAACAAGAAATACATTAACAAAATCATGTGTTTGAAAAAGCACAGCCACCCCAGCTATTAACACACCAATAATCAAACCAAGGTAAGGCACAAAACTAAGAAAACCTGCAAACATCCCAAGTAATAAAGCAAATTCAACCCCCACCAACCATAAACCAAAACTATAAATAACACCAAGTGCCAACATCACCATCAATTGCCCACGTAAAAAAGCACCTAACATTTCATCAGACTCATCGGCCAATTGACTAATGAGTGGTTCATTCGCTCGTGGTAACAAATCATGGATATAAGCAATAAAATCATCCCAATCACGTAATAAATAAAATGTAATAACAGGAGTCAGCGTCATTGTTGCTAACCAACCAATAACAAACAAGCCAGACTGGGAAATGGCCTTGATAATAGAGCGAATGATTCCCCCCGCTTCATTCCAATGAGTCCCTACCATTGTTTTAAGCCGATCTCCCTCTAACACAGACACATCAACATCCAAGTATTTATTTAAGGATGGCTGAATAGCACTAGTAAACCAATCAACATAATCTGGGAAACGATGCAAAAACATTTTAAACTGTGTTTCAAAAATAGGCAGCACGAAGAGTAGTACTAAAAACAACAACAATGATAAGACAAAAAAGACAATAACTACGGCTAATGTACGACTAATTTTATACGTTTCTAATTTATCAACTAACGGATCAGCAAGATAAGCTAACATCGCCCCCAATAAAAAAGGTGTTAGAATAGGTGATAACAAATAAAGCAAAAAGCCACATGTAACAAAAATGCTCAGCCAAAACCAGCGGTTATCGTGTGTCATAATAATTGTTATTTAATAAAAAGAAAGACTCAAAGCCCAACCCACCCTATTTTGCACGTGATTCGCTTTTAATCTGCACGGTGTAGCGCGACCAAAGAATCACATAACTAATACCACTAATAAGAGCAAAGCTGGCAACAGCCATAATCATAACATCAAATACCCATGGCGGAATATTTGCATAAGCCAAATGTATTGCCATAAGAATAACCAAAACAATCTGCAACGCAGTACTCACTTTACTTAACATCAGTGGACGCATTTCGAGCTTATGCGTTATAAAATGATAAGCAATTGCGCCTAGTAGAATAATCACATCACGCGATATCACTAATAATACCAACCACTGAGGTAATAAGCCCTTAAAGCCAAAAACAATAAAAAGACTGACTAATAACAATTTATCCGCCAACGGATCTAAAACAGCTCCCGTTGCTGTCTGCCAATGAAAATAACGTGCTAAGAAGCCATCCACGCCATCAGATACCCCTGCAATTAAAATAAGAAAAAAAGCAGTTATATAGTCATCCTTCCAAATAGTACCAATAATAGGAATAACAAGGAAGATCCTGACAATGGTAATCGCATTGGGGATATATTTTAAACATGCATTCATGCGACATTACTATAAATGGACTGAATTAGCCAAACCTACAATATTTAACTGTTTAATGACATAAGAACACGTATAAATCCATCATTTTTCTAGCTAAAAGGCTAAAAAACACTGCTAAACCGTAATCGTCCTATTGATAATAAGCCTTATTATAACCCCAGAACATCAGGCATATCATACAAGCCATTTTGTTTGCTTTCTAGCCATTTTGCAGCACGTATCGCACCTTTGGCAAAGGTCATACGGCTAGAAGCCTTATGGGTTATTTCAATACGTTCACCAATACCAGCAAACATTACTGTATGCTCACCTACAATATCCCCTGCACGAATCGTTTCAAAACCAATGGTTTTCGTATCACGTTCCCCTGTAATACCTTCACGACCATAAACAGCACAGGTTTTTAAATCACGTCCTAATGTATCAGCAATGACCTCCCCCATACGCAAAGCTGTGCCTGAGGGGGCATCAACTTTATGCCGATGATGTGCTTCAATGATTTCAATATCCATCTCGTCACCTAACACAGAAGCCGCCATTTCTAATAATTTTAGACTAAGGTTCACTCCTACACTCATATTAGGTGCTGCAACAATTGCTATTGTTTCAGCTGCTTGAGCAATAAGCTGTTTTTCTTCATCACTAAATCCTGTTGTGCCAATAATCATTTTTTTATGGTTACGCTGACACCATGCCAAATGCTGCAAACAAGGCTCTGGACGCGTAAAATCAATCAAGACATCAAAATCCCGTTCAATCATATCAAGCGAATCCGTCATCACAACCTCTAACTTACCAACACCTGCTAGTTCACCTGCATCAACACCAATAAGCGAACTACCAACTCTTTCTGTGGCAACAGTAAGTTGTATTGCATCATCTTCACAACATGCCTCAATCAAGGTTTTTCCCATTCGTCCCGCTGCACCAACAATAGCTATATTTATCATCGTCCCCATCTCTCCTTAGAAAAATTTTATCCTTAATTATCGAGCCAATCTTTAAATTTTGACTTAACAGAATCTGTCCAACTATGTTCTTTCGGGCTATGTTTCCTCCCTCCCTTCCCCATCGTTTCTTCAAATTTTTCTAATAATTCTTTTTGTTTGTTGGTTAAGTTCACAGGTGTTTCAAGAATAATATGACAGTATAAATCACCAACTTGACTACTACGTACTGATTTTATGCCCTTTCCTCCGATGCGGAAGCGTTTACCTGTTTGAGTTTCAGCAGGAATTTTCAACTTCACTTTACCTTTTAAGGTTGGTACTGTCAGATCTCCCCCCAAAGCGGCCGTTGTAAAACGTAAGGGAACTTGAATATGCAAATCATTACCTTCACGAGAAAATAGGTGATGCTCTTTTACATGCACTTGCACATAAAGATCACCCGACATTCCTCCATGCCCTCCCATTTCACCCTCACCCGATAAACGAATACGATCACCTGTATCAACACCTTCTGGAACGGTAACAGAAAGTATTTTTGACTTTTCAACCCGCCCTTGCCCATGACAAACATTACACGGATTAGCAATGGTTTTTCCCGTACCACGACACTGTGGGCAAGGTTGCTGTACAGAGAAAAAACCTTGCTGCATCCGCACTTGCCCTTGCCCATGACACGTTGAACAAGTCTCAGGGTGAGTACCTTTTTTAGCACCTGTTCCATTACAAGATTCACATTTTTCTGCACTAGGAATACGAATATCAACTTTAGTGCCAAAAGCAGCTTCTTCAAGCGTTAACTCAAGGTTATATTGTAGGTCACTGCCACGACGCGCGCCCCCTCCCTGAGCACCTCTGCCACCACCTGAAAAAATATCACCAAAAATATCACCAAAAATATCACCAAAACCTGCGCCCGCACCACCTGCACCGCCACCTGCTCCAGAAGGGTCAACCCCCGCATGACCAAACTGATCATATGCTGCACGTTTTTGTGAATCTTTTAGCACACTATAAGCTTCTTGAACCTCCTTAAACTTATCTTCTGCCGCCGCATCATCAGGATTACGATCAGGATGTAATTTCATCGCCTTACGACGGTAGGCTTTTCGTAGATCGCTATCACTGGCATTTTGCTGTACGCCCAGTGTTTCGTAATAATCTTGTTTAGACATAATCCAAATTTATCAAAGTAACTCACATTAACAGAATAAGGCACGGATGTTTTACAACAGTCCGCGCCTCATATTTACCCACATGTAATACACCAAGTAATACACTAAACCAGCGCTTGTGGCTTTGTTAGTGTTTATGATTTTTTAGCAGGTTCAACTTCTTCATACTCAGCATCAACAACATCATCATTTGATTTTTTTGCATCATCTTTTTTCTTATCACTACCTGCATCAGCAGTACTTTCGCCTTGAGCATTAGCTTCTTCTGCTTTTGCAGCTGCTTCTTGTGCCATACGACCTGATGCCTCAGCTAATTCCTCAGCTTTACTATCAATAAGTGCTTTATCATCACCTTTAACCGCTGCTTTGGCTTCATCAATCAAGGCCGCCATACGTTTCTTCTCATCAGCAGAAACCTTATCACCCAAATCCTTAATCGCTTTTTCAGTGCCGTGAATAATGCCATCAGCTTTATTACGTGATTCAACGAGTTCAATAATCTTTTTGTCCTCATCAGCATGAGCCGCAGCATCATTAACCATCTTATCAACTTCTTCATCAGAAAGACCACTA
>DRMA01000131.1 GCA_011375245.1 Thiothrix sp.
AGTAAAGGTCAATTAGGGTATGAATTACAACGTTCATTACCTGAAGCGTATCGATTGATTGCCATCGATTATGAACAATTAGATATTACCAATAACCAACAGGTAACGGCTTTCTTTGATGAAAATAGCGTTGATATTGTTATCAATGCGGCTGCTTATACCGCCGTTGATAAGGCTGAGGAAGAAAAAGAGTTAGCATGGGCAGTGAATAAGCAAGGTGCAGAAAATCTAGCGCGTGCTGCGAAAAAGCATAATGCTCGTTTAGTGCAGATTTCCACCGATTTTGTTTTTTCAGATAAGCAAGCATGGCCTTATTTACCAGAGGATGCTGTTGCCCCTGTCAGTGTTTATGGTATGAGCAAACATGCAGGTGATGAAGCGGTATTAAAAACGTTGCAAGATAAGGTATTAGTTGTAAGAACGGCTTGGCTCTATTCCTCTCATGGTCATAATTTTGTAAAAACGATGCTTAAGTTGATGCAAGAGCGTGATGCATTGAGTATTGTTGCTGATCAAGTAGGAACACCAACATGGGCGGCAACACTGGCAGATTGCATTTGGAAGCTCCTTGATGGCAATGCCTCAGGGCTTTACCACTGTGCGGATAATGGTGTTGCAAGTTGGTATGATTTCGCGGTTGCGATTCAGGAAGAAGGGTTGCAATGTGGTTTACTCACTAAAGCAATAGCACTTAAACCTATTCGTACCGAAGATTATCCCACGCCTGCCACTCGTCCTACCTATAGTGTTATGGACAAAACACAGACAGAAGCAAAACTCAATCTAACCTTACCGCATTGGCGAGTAAGTTTACGAAATATGCTTACAGAGCTATAAAAAAATGATGACAAATACTTATCAACCTAAACGGATTTTAGTCACAGGCGGTGCTGGTTTTATTGGTACTAACTTTGTACATTACTGGTTACAACAATACCCCGATTCTCGTGTTGTCGTACTCGATTCATTAACGTATGCAGGAACACGTTCTAATCTTGCCAAACTTGATGATCATTCAGGTTTTCGTTTTGTACATGATACGATTTTAAATCAAGAAAGAGTGGAGGCATTACTTCGTGAAGAAGAAATCGATACGATTGTGCATTTTGCAGCAGAATCGCATGTTGATCGTTCTATCTATGGTCCTGATGCGTTCTTTGAGACGAATATTATCGGCACACACAGCCTCTTAAAAGCAGCGAAAAAAGTATGGATGGATGAAGGGAATCTTGAAAAGGCTCATCGTTTTCATCATGTCTCTACGGATGAAGTTTATGGTACGTTAGCATTATCGGACCCTGCTTTTACGGAAACAACAGCTTATCAACCCACATCGCCTTATGCAGCGAGTAAAGCATGTTCGGATCATATTGTTAACTCGTATTATCATACTTATGGCTTGCAAATAACGATTAGTAACTGCTCTAATAATTATGGTCCATGGCAATATCCTGAGAAATTGATTCCATTGACTATTTCTAATTTACTGGAAGGAAAGTCGATTCCTATTTATGGTGATGGTCAGCAAATACGTGATTGGCTGTATGTGGATGATCATAATCGTGGCATAGCGCTTATTTTGAATAAAGGCAGAGTGGGTGAGACTTATAATATTGGTGGTAATAATGAACAAACCAATATGAGTTTGGTGACACAGCTTTGCAGTGAAATGGATAAGCGATACAGTGATGTCGCCCATTTTCCGCATGATTCTCTTATTACACATGTTGCTGATCGTCCTGGACATGATCGTCGTTATGCGGTTGATACGACTAAAATTACGACAGAGCTAGGTTATCAGCCTATTGAGACTTTCGAGACAGGAATGAGAAAAACATTGGAATGGTATTTGGAAAACCTTTCAGATTGGGAGGTGACCGTTAGTTTGTTTGGTGTACATTGAGATCTGCTGAACAGCATAAATACTATCGTATGTTGTGTGTGTGACAATGGGTATTTTATTAAGTATTGTTATTCCTGTTTACAATCGACAAACAGGTATTGAAAATTTACTTAATAGTTTAGTCCAATCATCTGCTTATCAGGATTATCAAGAAAACATTGAAGTGATTGTAATTGATGATGCATCAACGGTTGCAATAACATTGCCTTCTTTGCCTATTAGCCATTTAGTGCTTAGCCGTCATACAGAAAACGGTGGTGCACCTAAATCGCGTGCAAGAGGTTTTAAACTCTCTCATGGTGAGTTTGTGCATTTTCATGATTCTGATGATGCTTTTTCAGCACAATGGTTGGCAAATGTTGTAGAGTTATTGACCCATAGGCGTGATATTGATGTTTTACTAACTGCTCGGTATGATATTGATAAAGATAATATTCCACGTTATAAAGTGCAAAAATTCTTTCATAAAAATAGTCACAATATTGACAAAATAAAAAAGCGACTATTGTATCGAAACTGTATGGGGCCATTAGGCGGTGTTACTTTTTCTAGAAAGGTTATAGAGTCTATTACTTTTAGAAATTTAGCTTCATGCCAAGATTGGCAGATGTACCTTGATGTTATGTGTCATGCTAAGGTGTTGGTAAGTAAACCGACTATTACCTATCATTTTTTTGTTGGCGGTGATGATAGAATTTCACATAACTCATTAAAAAAGATTTTGGGGTTTTTACAGTTAAGTAAGGTGACTGCAAAAAAATCATTATTTGGTAAAGATATCCGTTTTTTCTATTTATATACCTGCAAAATGCACCTTATGAAAAAGGATGGACTGATAAAAAATTTTTACAAAAAACACCAAGTAATCGTTTTTGTTTATTTTATTCTAATCACTTTGTATTGGCGTTTTTTCTAATTTATGTCTTGCAGGAATAGATATTTTACTAAATAAAATCAGTCTGTTGGCTAATAACATTGATTTTCATCATCTGATTCAATGCTCACCGATTACCCAAAAATATTGGAATACTTACGGATATCAATAGCAACAGGATGCTATACTTCTCAACACTTTATCAAGTATTGATACTATCTATTCTGGCATTTTTCATATGTTGTTAAAAATAGTTTACAGTTTGAAGCCTGCTAGGAACCGCACTGAAACCGAACGTTGTTTGAGCGTAGCGAGTTTAGTGAGATTGAAGGGCGAATCCTAGTAGGCTGAATGGTTAATTAAACGATGAAAGATGCCTCTATTCCTTATTAAAAAGAGACATATTCTATGGCAATCCATATTCTGGGTATTTGTGGCACTTTTATGGGCGGTATTGCGTTGCTTGCACGTGAGGCAGGGATTGAGGTAACAGGGTCGGACGAGAATGTTTATCCACCTATGAGCACTATGCTTGAGTCACAAGGGGTTGATATTCAACAGGGCTTTAAAGCTGAGCATCTTAATGACGATGACGATGCCATCGTGGTCGGTAATGTCATGTCGCGTGGCAAGCCTGTGATTGAACATATCTTAAATAAAAACCTTAGTTATACCTCTGGTCCTCGTTGGTTATATGAAAATATTCTGCATGATAAGTGGCCAGTTGTGGCCGTGGTCGGCGCCGTAACGACTCAGGAGTGACGCGGGCGCCAGGGCGGGATCGCCATGGCAGAGGAGGCAGGAGGATTCCATGCGCACAGCCTTGAGGCGGATGA
>DRMA01000132.1 GCA_011375245.1 Thiothrix sp.
GATCCGTGATTTCTTGGGATTTACCGTGTTTTACTTTCATGCGAGCATCCTATACCCTTCATTTTTTACAATCAAGTCTAAGGATGATGATGACTAATAATAATACATGGCGAAAGGGACGTAGCGTCATTTACAAGAACAGTGTGAAACAGTGTGAATTAGTCGAATTTAATGGCGAGGAAAATCATAGTCATATCATTATCTCGCTTCACTCTAAACATGCACTCTCAAATGTCGTTGACAAGCTAAAAGGCAAAAGTGCTTATATTTTGAGACGTGATCATTTTGATCTCATTAAACATGTTTTGTGGGGTAAGCATTTTTGGAGTCCGAGCTATTGCGCTGTCTCAACAGGAGGAGCTTCTCTTGAAACCATCTCAAACTACATCAAGGGGCAGTTGCATCCTTCTTAATCTTCCGCTAACCCGCCTCTAAAGAAGGCGGGACTGCGCTCTACAAGGGTGGGATTTATAGATATGTTATTTGTTCAAAAGAAAAATTAGCTCACTCTCACTGGCTTTCTGTTTTTTCCTAATTATCTTCACATCTATACTAACGACATTATTTATAGATGTTAGTATCTTCTACTTTATTATTATCAATGTAAGGTCGCTTATACGATGTTTGGATTTAAAAAGAAAAATAAGCCTACAACTGGAACTGAAGAAACACAGGAAAAGCCTAGTGAGAACCTATTTTCCCGCCTGAAAAAAGGCTTATCCAGAACCAATGAAAACCTGACTGAAGGAATTAGCAACCTTATTTTGGGTAAGAAACAAATCGACGATGAAGTCCTTGAAGAATTAGAAACACGTCTACTCATGGCAGATGTTGGTATTGAAGCAACGCAAAAAATTATTGACGAACTCACCGAACAATCTAGCCGTAATGCATTAAAGGATACGGATACACTGATGGCTGCATTGCATACGCGAATGGTTGATATTTTAAACGACGGTATGCAAAACAAAAAAACGAGCTATGCTGTCGAACACCAACCTTTTGTGATACTGATGATTGGTATTAATGGCGCAGGAAAAACAACAACTATTGGCAAACTAGCAAAGAAATTTCAAGCGGATGGCAAAAGCGTCATGTTAGCAGCAGGTGATACCTTCCGCGCCGCAGCTGTTGAGCAATTACAAACGTGGGGGAAACGCAATAAAATTACTGTTATTGCTCAGCATACGGGTGCTGATAGTGCCTCAGTTATCTATGATGCGATTGAATCAGCCAAAGCCAATAAGATTGATATTTTATTAGCAGATACCGCTGGTCGACTACATACGCAAGCTAATCTGATGGCAGAATTACAGAAAGTAAAACGAGTAATGAAAAAAATTGATGAAAGTGCACCACACGAAGTGATGTTAGTCGTTGATGCCAGTATTGGACAAAACGCGCTGGCACAAGCACAAGAATTTAATGCTGCATTAGGTGTCACAGGTATTACCGTTACCAAACTTGATGGCACAGCAAAGGGTGGGATATTGTTTGCCATTGCAGAAAAAACAGGAATCCCCGTGCGCTTTATTGGAGTAGGTGAAGGTATTGATGATTTACAAGAATTTGATGCTGAATCCTTTACCTCTGCACTATTAGATTATAATTAACTTTTTGTATTCCCTATTATAAATGTTTAAAATCACTTACAACTCCCCAGATATTTAACGAGCATGATCGAATTTAAACAAATCAGCAAAAAATACCCAACGGGACAACTCGCCTTGTATAACGTTAATTTGACCTTACAAAAAGGCGAAATGGCGTTTCTAACAGGCCACTCTGGCGCAGGGAAAAGCACCTTGCTTCGACTGATTGCAGGGCTTGAACAACCTAGTGATGGCACACTAATGATTGAAAAAACCGATGTCGGCAAACTAAAAACCAAACAAATTCCACTGTACCGTCGTCGTATTGGGATGATTTTTCAAGATCACCATTTATTAGCTGACCGTTCTGTATTTGATAATGTCGCTCTTCCCTTACGCATTACGGGGTTACATCATCGCGATATTCGCCGCCGTGTTCATGCTGCATTAGACAAAGTTAGCTTACTCAATAAAGAAAAACAAAACCCCATGATGCTCTCAGCAGGTGAAAAACAACGCGTGGGAATTGCCCGTGCCGTGGTTAATAAACCCAAGATTATTCTTGCTGATGAACCTACAGGTAATCTTGATCCTGAGTTAGCCCAAGATATTATGTATACCTTTAAACAATTCAATGACCTTGGAGCAACTATTTTAGTTGCGAGTCATGACCATCATCTGATTGAACATATGCGCAAGCGCATTATTGTTTTACAAAAGGTAAATGTCTAATGGCAAGAAGACCAAGAGCAAGAAAAAGAAACGCACCAAGAGCCAAAAAACGTAGAAATCGTAGTCCCCATTATTCCCCTTTTTCTACGTGGTGGAATCAGGTTAATGCTGCGATTAGCTTTAGTTTACGTCGTCTTTGGTATAACCCCATCTCAACATGGATTACACTTGCAGCCATTGCTATTGCCTTATCACTTCCTGCGGCATTGCATTTAATGGTCAAAAACATGCAAACGCTGACTGATGATAACCAACAAATTCCAACCATCTCCGTATTTCTCAAGCAACATATCAGTACTGACCAAGCAAAAGATAGAGGTGAGCTTATTTCTGAACTATCAGAGGTAGTCACTGTATTGTTTGTATCCAAAGAAAATGCACTTAATAAATTCAAGCGACTCAGTGGCTTTGCAGAAACATTGGAAACATTGGAAGAAAATCCGCTTCCCCACGCGCTTGTCGTCACCCCCAACCTACGTATTATGAATGATACCAAACTGACAAATCTCATTCGTACTCTAAAGAGTTACCCAGAAGTCGATGCTGTTCAATCTGATAATGAATGGATGCAACGCTTACGCGCCATTATGGATATTGCTGAGCGAGTTATTTTAGTAGTATCTGTCTTACTCGCCTTAACCGTTTTACTGGTCGTTGGTAATACAATTCGCCTTGATATTGAAAACCGTAAAGAAGAAATTGATGTCGCCCGCTTTATTGGAGCAACACGCTCCTACATTCGTCAACCCTTTATTTTTGGTGGGCTTTGGTATGGCTTTTTTGGTGGCATACTGAGCCTCGTTATTGTACACTTTTCGATCTTTTTTCTAATCGCTCCAACAAATCGCTTATCAACTTTATATGGTACACAATTCAACATAAGTGGCCTTGATTTTTCGACCAGTTTTTACATTTTAATCGCCAGCGGCTTGCTTGGCATTGTTGGTGCATGGATTGCAGTCACAAGCCATCTGAGAAGACGAGAAATCACATTTTAGCCCATACTTTTTAGTACTCTTGTTACGAGACTCCATCTCGTAACCCAACATTAGGAATGTGCATGAAACAATTCCCCGATTGCTAACGTGTCTTTTTACTCCAGCTAGAATGATCCCATCTGAAACAAAAATCCTACATTATCATTTCGGTAAATTATTCCGTGCACATTCCTTAGTGGCTCTGCCACCTGACCAACACACTTACCCTAATTGAATTCTCAACTTAATTTTCCTTACTCTAAAAAAACATAAAATAATATGACTACTATTGCGACCCGTATTGCAACAGAACTTTCTGTCAACACCACTAAAGTAAATACAGCAATCCAACTACTTGATGAAGGTGCAACAGTACCTTTTATTGCTCGCTATCGTAAAGAGCAAACAGGTGGACTAGATGATACTCAATTACGCACCTTAGAAGAACGCTTAACCTATTTGCGTGAACTGGAAAAACGCCGTGAAACTATTCTCCAATCCATTGAAGAACAAGGAAAACTGTCAGCACCTCTTAAGCAATCTATTCTCAATGCAACAACAAAAACAACACTTGAAGACCTTTATCTACCCTATAAACCTAAACGCCGCACAAAAGCCCAAATTGCGCGTGAAGCAGGTTTACAAACCTTAGCAGATAAGTTACTTAATGATCCAAGCCTAGATCCTGAAACCTGTGCTAATGCTTATATTAACAATGAAAAAGGTATTGAAGATAGCGCTACTGCACTTGAAGGTGCAAAACAAATACTCATGGAAACATTTGCCGAAAATGCCATGCTAATGGGGCAATTACGTGATGACCTGTGGCAATATGGTCTCCTGAGCGCAAAAGTTGCTAAAGGAAAAGAAGAAGAAGGTAAAAAATTTGCTGATTATTTCACCTACAATGAAACCATTAATAAAATCCCCTCACACCGTGCATTAGCCTTATTCCGTGGACGCAATGAAGGCATTCTACATCTTCACTTAGATCTTGAGAACGACAATCAGCAAACCCATCCTTGTGAAGTAAAAATTGCTCAAACGTTTTCTATTGCTGATAAAGGTCGCGCAGCAGATCAATGGTTGTTAGATGTTGTTCGCTGGGCATGGAAAATTAAAATTCATAGTCGGTTAGATATTGATCTTAAACTAAAGCTACGTGAAACCGCTGAAAAAGAAGCAATTCGTGTTTTTTCTATTAATTTAATTGACTTGCTACTCGCCTCACCTGCAGGAGCTAAAACAACAATGGGACTTGATCCTGGTATTCGTACAGGCGTTAAAGTTGCTATCGTTGATCAAACAGGAAAAGTATTGGATACAGCAACAATTTATCCTCATCAACCACGTAATCAATGGGATCAATCTATTGAAACATTAAATAAGCTGATTAAACAACACAACGTAGAATTAGTGAGTATTGGTAACGGTACAGCATCCCGCGAAACGGACAAACTTGTTGCTGATCTTATTTCGCGCTACCCTAATAATAAAATCAATAAAATCATTGTTTCTGAAGCGGGCGCATCGGTCTATTCCGCGTCTGCCCTTGCTGCCAAAGAATTCCCTGATATGGATGTATCTATTCGTGGCGCTGTCTCTATCGCCAGACGCTTACAAGATCCATTGGCAGAACTGGTAAAAATAGATCCAAAAGCCATTGGTGTAGGACAATATCAACACGATGTGAATCAAACGCAATTGACTCGCTCATTAGAGGCATCCGTTGAAGATTGTGTCAATGCTGTAGGGGTTAATGTCAATATGGCCTCTGCGCCTTTGCTGTCTTATGTCGCAGGGTTGAATAAGGGACTTGCAGAGAATATTGTTGCTTATCGTGATGAACATGGCAAATTTACCAAACGCAGTCAATTGAAAAAAGTTGCCCGTTTAGGTCCTAAAGCCTTTGAACAAGCAGCGGGATTTTTGCGTATTCCTGATGCAATTAATCCACTGGATGCCTCAGCAGTTCACCCAGAATCTGTATCTATTGTCAATGATATCGCCACTAAAAATAATAAGAAAATTAGTGATATTATTGGCAATAGCAGCTTTATAAAAAGCCTTCACGCACAAGACTATGTTACAGATAAATTTGGTATTCCAACCGTTATGGATATACTCACGGAGCTTGAAAAGCCAGGACGTGATCCACGTCCTGAATTCACCACCGCAACTTTTAAAGAGGGGGTGAATAACATGAAAGACCTAGAAAAAGACATGTTATTAGAAGGTGTTGTCACTAATGTAACCAACTTTGGTGCTTTTGTTGATATTGGCGTACATCAGGATGGCTTGGTTCATATTTCACAACTAGCAGATAAATTTATCAAAGATCCTCATAAGGTCGTTAAAGCAGGACAGATTGTTAAGGTACAAGTACAAGAAGTTGATATTAATCGCAAACGCATTGCCTTGACGATGAAATTAGGCAAAAACAATGTTGCAAACAAAACAAAACAGCAAAAACAGCGTACAAATTATCAACAAAAAAAACCAATACTGAAAAATAATCCAAGCAATAGTGCAATGGCAGCAGCATTTCAAAGAGCAGGAAAACTATAGCCTCACTGCATTCTAATGTTAAGCTCATGATTTCTATAGGTTAATCTATTTACAAACACTTAGTACTCCAAGCAAAAAGTGTTTAAGTGTTTGTATAGTTTTTCACCTAGAATAATTATTTATAAAAAATAACGCTCATCAAATATCAAAAACGATAAGTTTCAAAACATATTTGTCTACTTATTAAGTCAATATTAATAAATAAAAATTATAATAATAATTAACTGTAAAAATACCCACCTAAAATACAGATCTAGCAACACTCTCATCTGTACAACACAATAACGATCAATAACACGTCTCCCGTTAACCGCACATAAACGAGAAACAAAAAAATTGTAAGCCATACACTGTATGTAGCCTACGTTTGGGGAATTCATCTATGTTTAACAACACTCTATGTAAGGGGTCTACATTAAAGCATGCAAAAAAAGCGCAACGTATCGTTTATAATGGGCTGTTTTCGTTTTTTTTATTTGCTACAAGTAGCCAAGCAACGCCTGTTCCAAATCATCCAATCCTGTTAACCCCCCCTCAAGTAGGTGGCAGTCATGCTTTTGCTCGACAAGCACCTGCTATTCCTCTGCAAAAAATCAATGCCCATAGCACTATTGACTTGCAAGACTTGTCTACTAATGAAGCCATTGATCTAGCTGTTAGTAATACGCTTGCAGCGACACAGCTAATGCCAGAAAATAAAAAAGCAATCCTTAATCTTGATTTAGATTTCTTACAAATAGCCCAATCCAGTGTTATTGTTCGTGATAATGAAAAACCGTTACTAGTTGATACTAATACAGGAAGCCTCCTCCCCGACCAAGGTATCTGGCTAGACCAAGGCATTGATATTGTTAAACAACGCGTCACTGATTTTTTCCAAAAATACCATGATGCAGGCGGAGAACTTGATGTTGTTTCACTCAATTATTCAGGCTTAACCCTTTCTGCTGCTGCTATAAAAATAACAGGTGAACAAACAGGTTCTTTACAAAACTATTTACAAGCGATTGAAGATGATGCTCGTTTCGCTACCATTGCTAATACATTAGGCTTTAGCGATTTACATGCAATGTATGATGGCAGTACGCAAGCCACGAGCAAACAAAAACAATGGAATGCAGTGATGAAAGATAGAATTGCAGTCTATCTAAATAATGCATTTTATCAGCCGATTGCCGATATCTTCCCCACAACACGCTTATCTGCTCATAATTATTATACAAAGACAACTGAAAAAATTGTTGGAACACATCAAAGTCGCACACTTTCAACCGATACTAGTGATCCCCATATCACTATCAATCAACAAACGTATACATTAGATCGCTTTAATACGTTTCGTCGTGAACTCGACCAATTACGTCATATGGCATTAGCCAGCAATGCAGCTATTCACCCTGAATTTCTCAGTAAAACCCAACCTGAAAATAATATACTGGCACAAAGTGATTTATACCAAGAAATGGTTTTCCATACAGGTTTATTGGGCGTTAGAGATTTCTTATTTAACAATAATAATGGCTCTTCCGCAGATAACCAATTACTCAATGACACACTCGTCGAATTAGATCAACAAGTAGGGTCAATAGCTTATCAATCCGCCATTGATGCCCCTATTGACTGGCAACAGCCTTATGTACTCTCTGCAGTTGAACAAGGTGATCAGCGTATCTGGCGTTTCACTCCCAATACCACAGCAACAGATAATGCCGAAAGCAGTATTGTTAATTACTCACCTGCTCAATTCCTAATAGATAACAAAACGCTTACCTTTCCCAACTCTGATGCACAAAGCCTTAATAATACAACCTCTAATGCAGGTGTATGGGTTACACAAAATAAACAACTCACTTCAACAGGTTGTGAACAACCTAAATTGGGCAAAAGTTGCACTGAATACTTTGCAAATAATGATTTAACAGGTAGCCCAACACTTTTTATTGAAACCGCTACTAGTCGCAGAGAAGCACTCGCAGCAGGGATTGAAGTATTTAATCAACAATGGGGTTTAACAGGTACAGGCTTTGCAACAGGAAATGACAATTTTTCCGTGCGTTATCGTGAAACACAACAATTTATTGGCGGAAACTATGCATTTACCATCAATGCAGATGATGCCGTTAAACTATGGATTGATGACACATTAATTATTGATGCATGGAATAAGAGTGATACCACTCAAGAAAAACGCAACCTCACGACCCAAATCACCCTAGCCTCAGGCGAGCATACCCTTATCATGGAATATGCCGACTATGCGGATGAAGCTACGCTTAGCCTCAGCGCAAAACAACTCTCTTGCATCCCTGAAATAGGACAAATCTGCCTAAGCTTACTAGAACAAGATGCAAATCTAAATCAAACAGATACCCATTTTATCCAGTCTGCCAATGGTATTAAATTTAACTTTGATGATTTTAAATTCCCTGCCAATCTAAGCGCAGATGATAATCTACACCTCAAATGGGAAGGTGTGTTTACGTTTGAAGAAGCTGATTATATTTTCAATATCACCCATGGTAAAGGCAAGCTACGTTTCTGGATTGATGAGGTCATTGTTTATGAGGCTGATAGTAATAACACCAATGAGCTAGAACAAACACTGAAACACATGAGTCAAGGTTCACATCGTATCCGTGTTGAACAACAAGCAGTCCAAGGCGCACATCTTGATATTAATTGGGAAAAATCAGAAGCAACGTGTGCCACTATCCCTGAAGGTGAATTTTGTACTGAATTCTTTGCAGGTATTAATCTAGCAGGCTTACCAATTCACAAGCGTACTGATCCAAGTATTAATTTTTACTGGCGAGGCGATTCTCCCGAAGCAGGTATTGTGCCTAAAGATCGTTTTTCAGCACGTTGGCAAGGTACTTTCAATTTTGAAGCGGGTGATTATCGTTTTATTAGCTCCACTGACGATGGCATGCGTGTTTGGGTGGATGGTGAAGAAATCATTTCCAGTTGGAAAAACCAAGGCACCACTGAATATTTTACTGATCTCACATTAAGCGAGGGCAAGCATTTAGTTAAAGTTGAATACTATGAAAACTATGGCTGGGCAACTGCTAAACTCAAATGGGAAAAAAAAGCAGATTGTTCAGGCATTCCAGAAAACCAATTCTGTGGCAGTTATTTTAATCAAAATAAAGCCTTTAATGGCGAGCCTGATCGCACTTATTTATCAGACAGCATCAATCTTGACCTACAACGTGGCGACAAGCCCTTACATGGCATGCGTAATAATCGTTACTCAATACGTTGGCTAGGCAAGTTTGACTTCGCGAAAGCAGGAAACTATCAATTTAACAGTGATGCCGATGATGGCTTGCGTATTTGGATTGATGAAGCATTAGTAACCGATACATGGAAAAGACCTTGGCCATTTCGTGGTAAAGATCAACGCATTGTTGAAGTAAGCAAAGGTCAACATATCATCAAAGTTGAATACCAGCAGGCATGGGGAGCAGCAAAGGCAAGCATTGATTGGCAGTATCTTGAAGAGTGTAATGCTGGAATCGTTAAAGATGCTTTTTGTATGGAAATGTATGAAAATCGCCAATTGAATAAATTGAAAGGACTACAACAGTTACCAAAATACCTTAAAAAAGTCGATAACATTGATTTTGACTGGAAACGCGGCGCACCTGAAAAACTTATTGCCAGTAATAACTTCTCCATTCGTTGGACAGGTCAACACCGCTTCGATAAAGGCAACTACCGCTTCAAACTCTCTTCCGATGATGGCATGCGTTTATTTATTGATGGCGAACGCATCATTGATCAATGGCGTTATCGTGCTGAAACAAATAATGAAGCCGTGGTTAAACTTGATGCGGGCTACCATGACATTAAACTTGAATATTTTGAAGGCTGGGGAAGTGCCGCAGCACATTTGAATTGGCAAAAAATTCCCTCTTGTGATGATGCCTTAGCAGGACAAGTCTGTGGTGAATTTTTCAATAGCAATAACTTATCAGGCGTAATAGCTGACGTACAAATTGCTGACAGCATCAATTTTGATTGGGGAAGAAAAAGTCCTAGCCCTCAGATTCGCAATGATCGTTTCTCCGCACGCTGGACGAGCAAAAATACCTTCGAAGAAGGCTTATACCGTTTCTATACTGATAGTGATGATGGTGTACGCATTTTTGTTGATGGCAAAAAAGTACTAGATCGTTGGAAACGTCGCTGGCCAATGTACGGCAAAAGCAAAATTTTAGTACCACTTGCTTCAGGACAACATACCATTCAAGTGGAATACAAAGAAGACTGGGGAAATGCCAAAGCTAAAGTCTTCTGGGAAAAAGCCCCTGATTGCTCAATCATACCTGACAATGCTTTCTGTACTGCAATCTATGGTAATCGCGACTTAAGTGGTGATGCTATTGATACCCGCACTGACACCCGTATTGATTTTGATTGGGGTAAAGAATCCCCCACCTTAGGAGTATGGCGAGATCGCTTTTCAACACGCTCCATTGGAAAATTCAATTTTGAACAAGGCTATTACAACTTCAATGTAGCCGTTGATGATGGTATGAAAGTTTGGTTGGACGACAAATTGATTGTTGATAATTGGAAACGTAGTTGGTACTTGAAAGGCAAAGAAAACCGTGTCATCAAGATTGCTAAAGGCGAACATACGATTAAAGTTGAAACCGTTGAACATTATGGTTCAGCTAATGCAAAATTAAACTGGAGTGCTATTGAAGCGTGCGCTGCAACGCCTGAAAACGCCTTCTGCATGGAAATATTTGATGGTCGCGCACTCGATAAAAACAATACCATACTGCCAAAATACATGGCAAAAGTAGATAACATTGATGTTGACTGGAATAACAGCTCACCCAATGAATTAGTCTGGAGAGATAATTTCTCTGTTCGCTGGCAAGGAAAACATCAATTTAGCACTGGTAATTACCGTTTTTCTAGCTTAGTTGATGATGGTGTTCGAGTTTGGGTTGATAATAAACTTATTATTGATCAGTGGCGTTATCGTGGCAATAAACCCTCGGAAAAAATTATTACACTTAGCGAAGGTTTGCATGACGTTAAAATGGAGTATTACGAAGCAGGTGGCAGAGCTGCTGCTAAGCTAACATGGAAAAAACTCTTATCCTGTGACGATGTACCCAATGGTCAGTTATGTGCCGAATACTTCAATAACCGCAACCTAGAAGGGTCACCTGTTGATGTACAGTATGTTGATGCCATTAATTTTGATTGGGGTAGAAATGCACCAACGAGTAATGTCAACCGTGACAAATTTAGTGTTCGTTGGACGGGTAGCGTTAATTTCACTGATGGCTTATACCGTTTTAGAACCGCTGATGTTGATGATGGTATGCGTATTCTAGTTGATAACGAAAACATCCTCGATTTGTGGAAACGAAAATGGCCGTGGTATGGCAATCAGCGTGTATTAAAAACGATGACAGCAGGCAAACATAAAGTCGTCGTTGAGTATCGCGAAGACTGGGGCAATGCCAAAGCAAAAGCCTTCTGGGAAAAAGCACCTGATTGCGATAATGACGTGCCTAATGGTGAATTCTGTGCCAGTTTTTATGCAGGTACACAGTTAGAAGCCAGTAAACGTATTGATACTCGCATTGACAAGGCGATTAACCATGAATGGGGAACAGGGTCTCCTCATCCCAATGTATCGCGTGATAAATTCTCTACGCGCTGGGCAGGTAATTTCGATTTAGCCGAAGGTGAATATACCTTCAATGTGCGTACAGATGATGGCTTTCGATTAAAAGTAGGCGAACAAACACTGATTGAGTCGTGGAAGGGACAAGCTCCAACTGCGTATCAAAAACGCCTCTTTCTTGAAAAAGGTACCTACAAAATAGTCGCTGAATACTACGAGCAATGGGGAGGAGCAACTGCACAACTCAATTGGACAGTAGCACCAAGTCGCCCCTCTAATCTAGTCGTTATTAGTGCTACGCCTAACAGCATCACATTAGGTTGGAATGCTGCCAAAGGTAACGCTACAAAATACGAAGTATGGCGAGATCAAAAGAAAATAGCAGAAGTGATACAAACAAGCTACGCTGATACAGAGCTTGCTAGTTTCCAACAGTACGCTTATCAGATTGTTGCTGTTGATGCTGCAGGGAATCGTTCTCTACTATCGGATTCATTAACCACCTTCACCCAAGATGGCACAGCACCTTCTGCTCCCACAGGATTAGCCGCAAAAAATCTAAGCGATGGTGGCATTGAGCTAACATGGCAAGCATCATCAGACAATATAGGCGTTACTGTTTATCAAGTATTACGTGATCAAACAATTATTGGTACAGCAAACAATACACGTTACATTGATACAACAGCCAATGAAAATATACCTTACAAATACCACATTATTGCGTTAGACAACGCAAATAACACCTCAGCCCCCTCAGCAACCATTACTATTCTTGCAGGTGATCTGACTGCCCCCAGCGCAGTAAACAATCTACAAGCAACAGCTAGTGAAAGCAGCGTGTTATTGACGTGGGATAAGGCACTGGATAACACAGGGGTAACACGTTATCGCGTGATCCGCGATGGTCGTTTGATTGCCTTAAGTAACCTCACCTCATACACCGATAACAGCGCAGAAAAAGGCATTACTTATGGTTATACCATTAAGGCATTGGATGCCAGTGGCAATGTGTCATTAGCAAGTAATACCGTTAATGCAGGCGTTGGAGCATTGTGTACAGCAACGACTGACTACTTCACCGCAACGGTAGAACCTTCATTAGCCATTTGTAGCAGTTGTCATATTGCAGGTGGTGCGGCACAAAACACTCGTTTGGTATTAGCACAAGGCAATGATGCCTCCAGCCGTAATCTATCAACACTCAATAGCTTAACGAACACATTAGGCAGTACTAGCATTCTGAATAAAGTTTCAGGGCAGCAAGCACATGGCGGCGGTACTGTTTTTGTCAGTGACTCTACTGAGTATCAGCAATTATCAACCTTGTTGACGCAATTAGAAGCTCCACAAAATTGCAATACAGATACACCAACACAAGATGATTCCGCAATTTCAGCCGTTTCATTAGCCGCAAATTGTTCGAGTTGTCATGGATCAGAAGGTGCCAGTAGTGGCCCTGCAACACCAACGATTTCAGGTTTAGAAAGTCATTATCTACTGAAAGTATTACGTGACTATAAAGATAATAGTCGTGCCTCCACTGTTATGAATCGTATTGCCAAAGGTTATACAGATACACAGTTACAAAGCATCGCTAACTATTTTGCTGCTCAACCACATTATGTCGCAGAACAAAGCGTTAATACCGCTTTAGTTGCTCAAGGTAAAATCTTACATGATAGTTCGTGTGCATCTTGCCATAGTAATAAAGGCAAAGATACAACACTCACAGGTACGCGATTAGCAGGTCAATGGCAAGTGTATACGCAACGTACTTTGGAAGATTATATTGCTGGTCTCAGTACTGCACCACAGACCATGCTAGATAACTTAAACACACTTCACCAACAACAAGGTGACCAAAGTATCGCAGCCCTAGCAGCATTTTATGCCAGCATTAAAGCAGATACAGAAGCCCCAAGTACACCTGATGCCGTTGAAGTTGCTGCAACTACGCTCGATAGCATAACCCTCACATGGTTTGATGCCGATGATAATTGGTCGGTTGATTACTACGAAATCTATCGTGATGGTGTATTAATTGGCACCACGGAGTTTAGTGCCTTTACGGATCTAGGACTCACTGCTGGCAATTACGAATATCGCATCGTTGCCGTTGATTCAGCAGGCAATCGTTCCGAGCGAAGCATGATAGTAAATACCACGCTATCAAGCGATGATATGGCAACTAAGGCGGCTAATTTACTTGACTACACAGCTACCTTGCGTAAAGCGGCAATTATTCTATTAGGTCGCCTTCCTTCTGAGTCTGAATTAAGCACAGCAACCACTGAGGAAACCTTTAGAGCCACCTTACGTACCATGCTGGATAATGAAAAATCACTGCATAACTTTGTTTATCGTGCCGCCCATGAAACCTTCCTTAGTAATGGTGCTGCAAACGCTGGCAGCAATGAAGGTATCCGCAGAGAAGACTTCCCCATGCTTGATAATCTATCCGATGCTGAGAATCGTCTAGTTAGGGATACGATTAAAAAGGAACCCGTTTATTTATTACAATACATTGTTGACGCAGATCGTCCGTGGACGGAATCACTCACCGCAGACTACACTGTTTTAAACGGCACACTGGCCAAAACACTGGGGGCAAAGCCACTTTCAGGCGACTTTAATGATCCAATGGACAGCAATGAACGCTTACCTGCACGCATTAGTACGCTCTCTGCACGCTTAGGCGACAAAACCTTTCCTCATGCGGGTGTCCTAACCACGAATGCATGGTTATCACGCTTCCCAACAACGGATACTAACCGTAACCGTCATCGGGCAGCTCAGGTTTACCAACAGTTCTTTGGCATTGATATTGAAGCCTTAGCCGAACGCC
>DRMA01000133.1 GCA_011375245.1 Thiothrix sp.
ACTTACCTGCTGTTTGAGGTGATTTAAAATTCACCTCATGAATGCCAGCCCCCACCCCAATAAGATATTCATTATCAATGGCTTTCGTTTTATCAATTGCATCCGTAGGATAAAGTTTTGCCCGAAGCGTTAAGTTTTTTTGCATGGGCTTAGCAAGCTCTATTAAAAAACTTTGATCTTGTCCTAATTGATAAGGACCATAATTTTTCATTGAAAACGGCACATCTTCTGCTTGATAAGGGATCTGATACGATGCGCCACTTTTTGGCGTAATTTCTATTTCACCTTTTCCTTGAGAACCTTGTGCCATCAATAACCATGTTCCTGTCGGAAGTTGTGTATTAAACCCGCTGACTATTTCAGCCGTATCATCGGTTTTACTCAGCTCTATGACTTCATTTGTTGTTGTATTTCTAGCTAAATAAATCACTGAAGTTGGACGGGCTGTTCCTTCCTTATAGCGTAGACTGATATGCACAGATAATAGCGGAGATTGTTTTGTTGGTTTTTTTTCTATTGTTTCCTCTACCTTTTTGAGTGCTTCGGTTAGCTCTTTGCCTGATTGAGGGCGCAATAATTGCCCTCCTGTTTTCTGTGGAATACACGATAGACGATTGATTTCTTTTTTTGTTAAGCCAAAACCAACCACATGTGCGCGAATTTTAATGCCTTCATTAGCAATTTTTTGGGCGAGAGCGCAAGGATCTTTATCACACGTTTCTAAGCCGTCGGTAATTAGAATAATATCGGCTTCTTCTGCGGTTCTAGGGATTTGTTTGACCGCTAAGGCTAATGCATCAGTTAAAGGTGTTTTGCCTTTGGGAGTAATGCCATTAATTTTTTTCGTCAGCGTTGCAATATTTTGTATTTTTACAGAAGAAATTAACTCAATATCAGTACAATCCCCCTTGCGTCGATGACCATAAGCAATTAAGCCTAATGGTATTGTATTGTTTCTATTCTTTAAATAGTCGCCAAGCACATTGCGTGCAGTTTCTATTTTAGTGCGCCCATCGTTTAATTGTTTCCACATGGATCCTGAGGCATCTAAAACAACCATTGAGGCATTATCAGCATCATTAGTATTAGCATAGAGTGAGCTTGTGCTTAATGTTAGTGTCAGTAATAGTGTTTGTAGTATTTTCATTGTTATAGTCCTGAGCATAGTGCGCCGCCTCCTTTTGCCGCTCTGAATTTAAATTCAAAGGCAGAATGACGTTTTTTATTAGCATCGGCTAAAGTGCCAGTAATCCGCCCGATTAGTAGTTTTTTATTACTAACATCAAGGGTTAAATTTGCCCCATCTTGGGCGTAATAGGTTTCTCCATTAACCTCGTAGGTAAAGAGTCTAACAGTTTTTGTTTCTGGATAAATCCAAGCGCTAATAGGTGGTATGATAATTTTTGGATTCATCATGCTACTCATAAGATCAGCAAATCCACTAGCAACTTGCTTTTCTGTCTCTTCGCTTGAGGTTTCTGTTGATCCTGAGTTTTTGAAGGCTTTTAACAGCGCGTCTGAATCGAGCATTTCTCCTGTAATGAAATCAAAAACACCGCCAAAGCCAATTTTTTCTTGCTGAGCTATTTTTTTCTTTTCATCGCTTGAAAGGTGCTTAGCAATTGTGTCTGAAATATTTTCTGATATACCAATCTTTGTCCCACTCGTGCTGCCAAAGCTACTGGTAAAAGAGTAAAAACATGAACAGCCAATATCAATGGAGACTTCATTGGATACATAGGGTTTTTGAGTTGTTTTTGCTTTAATAATAACATGTTCTTGCTGTGTTTTCTCTGGAACGGTATAACGTCCTTTATGGATTTTTCCAATAGAAGCCGACCATATCACTGATGGTTTTTTATCTATTTTTTCTCCAATACCCTCAGCTTCAAATTGATAGCTTTTGCCATTTTCCAAACAGCCATAACGCGGTGTAATCACAATTTTATGACAAGCAGGGTGTTGGTCATCACTTTGTTTGACGGTAAAATGCGCTACATTAAAACGCTCTGGTATACCTGAAGCTCGAATTCCTTGACGAGAAGTGCTTATTGCTTTTGCGGTAAATTTCACTTCACATTTATCCTCCGCTATTTGGGGAGCGGTGAATTCAAATGTCTTGCCGCTAGCCGTTGAGGAATAACCATTTTCACTGCTAATCTCCCACGTAATACCTTTATCATAAGCATATTCAACCGATGCTGAAAATGTTTGAGATTCATCTTCTTTTATCTCTACAAAGGAAGGAGAAGCGGTTACTTGAATTGCATGTACAGTAATAGGTTTTGACTTTTGGGCAAATCTACCTGCTAGGCGCGATGCACGTGTACTAACAACTAGCGCTCCTTGACCTGCTTTGGCAACCTGAAAGCTGCCTTTATTATTAGCGGTTACAACGCCATTTTTTACATGCGTTTTAATGTACTCATAAGACAAAGGAATATTTTTATATTCACAAGGACCAAAGAGAACGGGTTGTGACTTTATATTATCTGCACCACAGTTTGCATAGCGGGCACAGGCATTTGAACCAAGACCTAACCCATCACCTGCATGGCTATCAGAATATTTTTTCAGATAGCGTTTAGCTCTAGAGGTGGATAAAATCATTTCTTCGGCTGTTTTTTTACTGTTAGCGTGCGACGCTTTTAAGGCTTTTGCTGACAGTGCATCAACGAGTTTAGCTCCTGCTTTTCCCGTTGCTTTTTCTCCCGCTTTGGCTAAATTTTTACCTAATTGATGGCCTGCTGCACCTGTTGAAACTAAGAAAACACCTAATGCGGTGGCTGCCGCCTGACTGAACTTATACGTATCACTGCTGGCATCCACTTTTATATTGTGATAGATATCTGGGCGATCATGGTCTTCATAAAAAGCATCATTTTTTACATCAAAACGTAAGTTAGAGATTCGTTTTGGTAATAAACTATTGGCAACATCTAATGTTGTTTGTACTGTCAATAAACCAATATCAAGCAGTAAAGCAGGGCCAGCAGCCACAAGTCCAACGACTCCTGTTGCTATTCCTGCATTATCTAATGCTTGCTTACCTCTACGCCCGCCATCTGCCCAAGCTGATACTGCTTTTTGGTATTGTAGATGATTTTCTAATTGTTGAGGGGTTTTAATAGAAACACAAAGTTTATCTTTAGAAAGAACAGCATGTGTTTTGGGCGGGGCTGCAAATGCAGTAGACGTAGACATTAGCAATAATGCTTGGCTTGCCATTTGAATATGGCTTGTGGGGTTTAACCAGCTTGATAGACGATGGTGTTTTTTCGTCGGTATCATTGCAGCAGTGTATTTAGATTTTGGTAGAGAACGTAATTTTGTAACAACTTCTCTTATTGTTTTTTTCAAACCAGATTTAGCGGTAACCGCATCAAGTAGTTTGGCATCATTTGGGCTGTTTTTTTTCAAATCCTCATACATTTTATATAGCGTTTGAGGATTATTAGGCTCGTTTAGAACATCATAAAGCAATGCATAAGGTAGAACAGAATCAGGGATGTTATTTGATATAGGATAGAGGTCATTGATGCTAATCCCTTGTGCTTCAATAAGATGTGTTAGTAGTTCTAGTTCAAGCTTAATGAGTTCTTTAAAAGCATTAGGTGCTGGTTTTAAAGGGGTGTATTTAAATGATCCCAAGCTACAACTATTTGTGCCTAAGGATAAAACCGTTACGTCTTTTTCGCGACTAATACTTGGGATTAAGGGGGCAATTAAGCGTTCTTCATCAGATGTTTTTTTGCGAAAAAGAGGGATGTCGTTAGCTTCACCTTTTAGCCTAATTACAATACGACTTTTTTTCTCCAATGTATCTGATAATCTTAATAGATCAAGCGGTTCTGCTTGCCGAGTAATAATATGCGCCTTACAAGCAGGGAAGTTATTCTGAGATGTTGAGGGTTTTGTATTTGCTATTATCTTCTTCGTCTGATCTCCGCAGCAGTTACGTTTTAAATAATGCTCAGGATCAGAATGCCAAAGATAATCAAATTGTTGTGGATTATCTTTGCGCGAGCAGCGCAGTAACACTTCACCTTTTTTTCGTTTTGGTAAATTAAATAAACGCATTGCCTTACTGGTTTTCATTTTGGATGCTTTGCGAACAATATCACCTGATGTGTTACACCACATGATGGTTATATCGGGATCATCATGCAGTGGTTCTGAGGCTAATAGCGGTGCAGCCGACACAGCCGACAATAAGATCAATATAAAAAATAACGGTGGCGGTTCTAAAAATAATACTGTTTTTTTCATGATGTTGTTTTTTACCTTGATGTGCTCAGGTATGACAGACTGCTAAATTCTCCCTCGCAACAGTATGAGAAATAGCAGTACAAAGAGGTATTATTGACTTGGGGTAAGCCTAGGATGTTCTTTATTTTTGGGCTAACTGTTCTAAAATTTTAATGGCTATTTTAGTCGAAATTTCCTTATATTTCTTAGGGTTATGAGCCCCTTTATTTGATGTATTGACTTGTATAAGACTGTGATCAGCATAGGCATTCAAAAGTTGTTGTGGTTCGGAATAATAGGCCTTTTCTCCTACACCACTAATAAGTTTACTACCTGGTGTATATTTGACGTAATGTGCTAAATTACCTACTTCTGTATAAGGGTCATTAGCAGCCTGCAAAATAAGACCGACGGAATAAATCTCGTTGCCTAATGTAAAGGTGTAGCTACAGACGGTATGTCTTATGCTATCAGGCACTTTGTCTTTTCTTTCTTTTATTATTTTAATTTCTGTCGCCCCATTAAATGTAGTTTTGATGAGGGGCTTGTTTAATACATCACATGCATCGACTTTTTTCGTTTTTGTACTATTTACTGCATTACTTGAATCACTTGTTTGGTTGTTAGAACCCTTATCACCACAAGCCGTCATTAATAATGACAATATCGCGACGGATACTATTTTTTTCATTGCTTGATTTCTCTTTTGTTATGGTTGTATCTATTAATTAGATAGCCCTATTAGATTGACCCTCTATTACTTTTTGGGAAAGTAATAGAGTCTATTCTCCCACATTTCAATCCTATTAATCAATTATGTATTTCCATAGTTTTCTCTGTTCATCTACAATTATCTGCTGTTAATCGAAAATTATAGAACGAAATATTATCGCCTTATCAAAAAATTTTAGATAAATTAAATTATGCAGATACCTTAGAGGATATTTGGCAGATCGCAGTGGACTTTTTTAAGCGCAACGACAAGAGAGCAGGCAATCGCAAGAGCGATTATAAAAGGCATTGTTACATTAGCATAATAGGACAAAAAGCATTTACTGATCGGGGAATTATCCCCCAGCGTCGCTATAAAATATAGTTTATGGTATCGAGGATAAAAAAATAATGCCCAGCTAAGCTGACTTCGACCTCAGCTAAGCAAGGACTTCACCCATCAACCTAATGAGAATAGGATTGAATAATGCAAAGCCGATTATACCCACAGCATCATCAGGATGCACTCATAACCCACGCTTTTACCCACAAGAGTCTTATTTTTCATTCCATTATCGCCAGCCGATAAGCATAATGGAATGATAACAAACGCTTATTTTTCTTTTATTTAGCACACAACCCATCGGTTATGATGTCGAGTAATGAGCAGATTGTGAAGAGTTTTTATTAAGTCTGATTTGAGTAAAGATTCAACTGTGTTTTATTGAGAGTCATTTTTATTTTTGACTGTAATTCATTATATGTACTCTCAGTAGGATTCAGCTTCATTAAACTTGATAAGGTAATTGTTTTTTGGTTTCCAAGCTTCTTATTTAAAATACTTGTACTTAGCACATAAAATAGCCATTGCTCTAAATTAAGCGGATCGATTGTCTCTTGATCTTTATGATTAAGTATACAAAATACATATAAATCAGACTGTCTTTTTATTTCTGTGGAATGAGAATTTGTTTTTGAATCCCATCCTTTAGTTTTACGAATGCTAAATTGAATGTTGGATAATTTTTTCTGCGCCCACCGTTGAATATATGCGCCTGATTTAACTTCGATTTTTATACCTTCAGTGGTTTCAATATCGTATGAATCCCATTCAGTTCGACTACCTTTAGCAACACCAAGAGCAGATGCTACGATATATTCAGCTAAAATTCCTCTCATGGCATTACCCACTAAATCAGAAGCTGACCACTGCCAAAAAGATAAAAGACTGTCGTTTATGGGCTTTCCATTTTTATGAAATGCCTCATCTCCAATCTTTCTTTCTACGTCTATTTCTGGGTATTTATTCATACTCACCTTTTAGCCACTGACATTTTAAGATTTTACGCCTTCTTCTTCACAAGAATCTACAGCGCCCAAGCACAAAAAGCAAAATATAAACAACCGTTAAACGTAATAGAGAAGATACCCTCACCATTCCCCCATAAAATACCAACCAATAAACTCAAGGAATCCTCCCCCAATGCCAAAAGCAAAACAACAACTCCGCGCCCCCGCTGAAATTCAATACAAAGACCAACTTACCGCCCTAAAACAACACGATGAAGGCAACAAGCCCGCTAACTGGATGCTATCACCACGCTCAGTATTGACCTATATTTTTGGTGGCACAACACTCAAGGCTAAAATCGGTCGCAGTTATAAAGATATTAAAATTACGCCTAAATTTTTTGGTGATCGGGCGTTGGTTGAAAAAGCGATTATCACCCTCGCGTCAGAACGTGCGTTATTACTGGTTGGCGAACCGGGAACAGGCAAAAGCTGGTTATCCGAGCATTTAACCGCTGCGATTACAGGCTGTTCCACATTGACGATTCAAGGCACGGCGGGGACAACGGAGGAACATACGAAATACTCATGGAATATTGCCCGCATTATTGCCGAAGGGCCTAATGAGGATAATTTAATTCCCTCGCCCACCATGCAAGCGATGAAACAAGGCACGTTATTGCGTTTTGAGGAAATTACCCGTTGTGTGCCTGATGTGCAGGATTCATTGGTGTCTATTCTTTCCGATAAAAATATTGCTATTCCTGAATTACCTGAGAGCAATATGGTGTGGGCGCAGCCTGGGTTTAATATTATTGCTACCGCCAATAGTCGTGATCAGGGGGTGAATGATCTTTCTGCTGCGTTAAAGCGACGCTTTAATTATATTTATATTCCCATTGTTGCCAATAAACAGACGGAAATTAAAATAGTCAAAGAACGTGTTAGCCAGCTTACGCAACATTATAATATTCCTGTTAATTTACCGCATTCAGTGATTGATTTATTGGCTACCGTATTTCGTGAAATTCGCAATGGTGAAACCCGTGATGGCGTAGGCATTAAACAAGCGTCTACCACCTTATCCACCGCAGAGGCGATTGCGGTTGTGTTAGAGTCTGCACTGGACGTGCAATATTTTGGCGATGGCAAGATCACCTCAGCAGATATTGCTAAAAACCTAATTGGTTCGGTGGTTAAAGAAGATCGTAGTGATATTAAAGTGCTAAAAGAATACAACACACTGGTTGCTAAAAAACGTGCAAAAGACGATAAAGAATGGCAGCTTTTTCATCAAGCAATGACTAAGGCGCTAGGGTAAGCAGATGGTAGACGAACAAACAAAACGCACGCTTTTTTACCCATTGCCTGACGATTTACTTGATGTCGCCGCCTTAGAAAAAAGAGTCGATGCGGTACTGAATGCCGATTTATATTGGTTTCCTGTGCGGCATCATTCGCCAACGGTGGCGCGTTTATTGCAGCAAGTGATCGAACAACGCCAGCCTAAAATCGTCTTTATTGAAGGGCCTAGTGACTGCAATCACCTTATTCCTCACCTATTACATAAGGATAGCCAGCCACCTTTTGCGCTGTATTCATCCTATCGTGATGACGATAATGTGCTAAAACGGGCAGGTATTGATTCACCTGCTGAGGATATTCCCGCCCGTTTTGCCTCATGGTATCCGATGCTGGCGTATTCGCCTGAATATGTTGCCTTGCAAACGGCACAGAAAATTTCAGCCGTGAGTTGCTTTATTGACCTACCGCATTATTCGCAACTAAAACCTGCAATAAAAGATGCAGACAATTCAGATAATGCCAATGACCCAGCACAAGACAATGAAATAACCCCCATCACCACTGACGATCAGCTCTTAACCCAAAGCGCATTTTATCAAGGCTTAGCCAAAAGCGCAGGCTATCAATCGTGGGATGAAACATGGGATAGCCTGTTTGAATTTGGTGCGTATGCTGATAATGCCGACGTTTTTCGCCGTGAATTAGCCACTTTTTGCGCCGCTGCCCGTTTAACCACCGCCGAACAAACCATGCAGGAGGATGGCACGTATGCGCGTGAAGCCTATATGCGTCACCAAATTCAGCAGCAATTAGCCCAGCATGATTTAGCAGAAAAAGACGCAATGGTCATTTGTGGTGGCTTCCATCTGTTTATGGACAAGCAACGCAATGACTTTCCCCAAGCGCCCAAAGGTACGATTTATAATAGCCTTGTGCCGTATTCCTTTTTTCGCTTATCCGAATTATCAGGCTATCGCGCGGGGAATCGAGCGCCGTATTATTATCAAAAATACTGGCTGTCTCGCCAAAAAAAGCAATCGGATACGCTGATCACTGAATACATTGTCGATGTGCTAAAAAAAGCCCGTCAAAAAGGCGAAGCACTTTCCGTTGCTGATGCAATTGCCATTCGTCAACATAGCGAAATGCTGGCGCAATTGCGTCACCGTCGAATGCCTATTTTAGACGATCTTTACGATGCCATTATGGCGTGCTGTTGCAAAGGCAACCCTGCCACCGATGGTTTACCGCTGAGTGAAGCCATCGACCACGTTAATATTGGACGTAAAATCGGCAAAGTCACCGATCAAGTTGGGCAATTGCCGATTGTAAAAGATTATTACCAATGCTTGCATCAACTTGATTTGCACGCCTTACTCAACGAAGAAAAAACCATCCAGCTTAAACTGAACCTGCAAGAAAACCTTGACCAACAACGTTCGACCTTCTTACATCGCCTGCGCTTTTTAAAGATTCCCAATATTCATCATATCGAACAACATGCTGCATTAAGTGCCACCTTATTTAAGGAACAATGGTCACTGGTCTGGTCGCCTGATATTGAAAATAAGCTGTTGGAAGAAAACCTCTATGGCGACACCATTGAAAATGCCATTATGGCACGGCTGCAAGAGTCCGTTGCGAGGCACACCAAACAGGCGAATGTGTGTTGTCGTCTTTTATATAACGCCATTATCATGCAATTGCCGTGCTTAATGCAGGATTTGGCAGCAAAAACCGCCTATGCGATTGCACATGATCCACAACTCATCTCATTGACGGAAGCGATTAGCCATCTGCTTAACATCGAAAAAATCAGCGATCTACGCCAAGGCAAAAAAACCATTATTCATCAGCTCATCCATCACGCCTACGAGCGCAGTTGTTTTGCCATTAGCGATAGTATTCATCTGCCTGAAGCCCAACAAGAACAGGTCGTTGAAGCGCTAAAAATCCTTGCTGAATTGCTCTTTAATAATGAGGAGATGGATCGCGCTCTATTCATTAGCAATATCCAAACGGCTGCCCAGCAAACTGAAATTCCCTATTTAAAAGGTGCATTACAAGGCTTATTAGCAGAGCTAAAGGTCGTCCCTGTGGAAGCTGTATTGCATCAATTAGCCGCTTATTCGCAAGCACCTAAAGCTATTTTAGTGCAAGCAGGTGACTTTTTAGCAGGGCTATTAAGCGTCTCACGCACGTCGATTATTACAGGCTCGCCACAACTGATTGATGCCATTGAAGCCTTGTTTAAATACACCGAACACGATGTGTTTTTATTAATGCTGCCTAAAATGCGCGGTGCTTTTGAGCAATTAGACCGACACAGCAAAGTCGCCATTGCCGATAAAGTGGCACAACAACACGGCTTAAAAGAATCCACCAAGCTACTAAAACTCAACACCTCACTCGAAGCAGCCACGTTAATGGCGAAACTAGACACTCAAGTCAGCCGCATTATGCAAGCATGGGAATTCTAAT
>DRMA01000134.1 GCA_011375245.1 Thiothrix sp.
CAACCAAGCAAATCTGCCACCACGCGCAACATGTGATTGCAATGGATGCTCATGCAGGCGGTGAAACGGATGTTTTAATGAAGATATTACTTAATGATGAAGCCCCTTTTTGCTTAATCAATGAAGCCAAACCGTGGAGTAAGATCAAGGTAGATTTACTCACAGGGGAAAACTACATCAATCGCTCAACAAACTCAACCACTGTAAAAATAAGGCTTGTTTCTGGATAGAACGTCACCTAAAAAAGTTAATAGACCGATACGACGAATGATGAGCAAGCAAGAACACCCCGCAATAACATTTATTGTCGCTTAACCGTATGGCGTATCAGCATCGAAGACCTCCACTCGGAAATCTAAGCAAGCAGAAAAAGCATTTTGCACGGATTGTTTGTTGTTATTGTTATAGCTTTTCTTGTGGATAAATATAGCCAAGGTTTTGTAGGCCTTTGATGAATTGTTTTTTTGTTTTTTCAGGAATAATCAGTGTTAGACCACCAGTATGCATGCAATACTTTTTTGTGGCTAGGTGGTTTGCTAGCATTTTCGCAAAGGTTTCATTATAGCAGCGTAGTAGTCGCGCCTCGCCTAAATCAACTAAAGCTGGCTTTTTTTCAATAATACTTGGCTGGTATTGTTGAGCTAACCCGAGGCAATAAGCGCCTAAAGGGTTAATGCGAAAATACAATAAGCCATCATAACGGCTTAAATGCGCCAGATCATCAGTTCCCCATAAATCACCATAATCATTTCTTACTAAATAGGGAACCGTGTAGGCAATATCAATTAAGCCTATTGTTGCTAAATACTCGAAAAGATAAACCAGAAGATAGCGACCTTCAAGTATTTCAAAATTCTCACCATTTTCTCGATTGCCTAGATTACCGTAGTCACGCTCGCTAATATACAGTTTCCATTCTTGTTGGCAAACGCGTAACTCTGATCCATTAACCTTCATATAGCGAAATAAACTATCAATCGCTATCCATTGATTAACAGGACATTGTTGTAATACGCGTTCAATGGCTTTTTTGCGCTGGGGAACAGCCGTCATGATGTATCCCGCTTGCCCCTTAATAGTGTCGATGCGTGAAAATTCATCAATTACTTTTTTATTACGCCAGCGTTGGTAAAGGACTGATACTATTTCATTAAGTGGAGCGTTTAATGCTTTTTTACCTTCTACAGTGAGCTGAATTTTTTTACCCACTCGTTTTACTAATCCTGATTCTTGTAATAATAGTGGCCATGCAAAGGATCGTATGGGGCGAATAGAGCTGCCTTCATATTTTGCTAAACCCCAGTCATCTTCGGGCAGATAGTAGTCACCTTCTAAAAGCAATTCGTCTATTTTTTGTAACGTTGCTTGTGTTACATGTAGCGTTTGTTCGCAGAGAGTGCACTGACCTGTGTCTATAAGACGTAATAATGCGTCTATTTCATAGCTAACCATTTCTTCGGTATAAAGGATTTTGATTTTTGGTGTACGAATGGCTCCTGCGCGTTTTTTATGATGGCTTTTGAGTTTGTGGTGAATAGTTTTAGGTAGCTTATCTTCAGTAACAATTGTAATACCAGCGGCTTCAGGTTTTTCAACATAATGCTTCATGAGTGGGACGAGGGCGGTAGGTAGATTGTTTTGATAGAAAAAAAGCATTAGATAACTGGTTTTTTCTTTTTTTTTGTCAGCAATAAATCCATAGTAATGATGACGTGTAAAATATGTAGGTAATCTATTGTATTTTGCTTTAAAATGATAGGCATTAAAGCTCAGATTACCACTTTCATCAGGTGTTTGATAGATGACTTCAGCGACGGCTTTTTTTTCTATGCTTGATAATTTATTCCAATAAAGTCGATGATTTCTTGTTATATCATCATAAATATAATGGATAAACCCTATTTTTCGAGTAGGTTTTTTGCCTTTTTTTTTAAGTAAAGGAAAGCGTTTTTTCAAGTCAGAAATAGTGAGTTGATTGAGTACTATAAAAAAGTTAGTCATGATAGTCACCTTTCGGGGCAGGATAAAAACAGGCATGCAGTGTACTATATACCAATATTTATCTGCTTTAGCGGGAGGATGAAATATGCCAGTAAAGCATTATGATCAACTACCCGCCTTTGAGATACGTTTTCAGACAAAATCTGATAAAACGACATTGTCAATGCGATGAGTCTTGTCTGTTGGTTAATATTTTATAGAGTTAATAAAATCAATCTTTAAGCACTTTAGAATAAAATTGTAGCACTGTATACTTTCTGATTAATTTTTGGTTCATCCATTAATTAGATTTTTTAATTTAATTCATAAATTATGGAGCTATAATGCCTTTCCCTGATATGTTTTACCGTTGGAGACCTCATCCTTGGCACGGTCTTAGTGCTGGTGATGATGCACCCGATATTGTTAATGCCTATATTGAGATTACACCGTTTGACCCTGTTAAATATGAAACTGATAAAAAGACAGGGTATTTAATGGTGGATCGTCCACAACGGGCTTCATCATTACAGCCTTCACTTTATGGATTTATTCCTCGGACTTATTGTGGCAAACGTGTGGCGAGTTTGATGGGTGGTGATCTTAAAGGTGATAAAGATCCACTTGATATTTGTGTCTTATCAGAAAGACCTATTACCCGTTCTGATATTTTGCTTCATGCCCGTGTTATTGGTGGTTTGCCAATGATTGATGGCGGCGAGGCTGATGATAAAATAATTGCTGTGTTGGCAACGGATAATGTCTGGGGGGAGGCGCGTGATTTAGAGGATGTTCCTCAGGTGCTTATTGAACGTTTGGATCATTATTTTAAAACCTACAAAATGCTGCCAGGCAAAGAGTGTGAAGTTGAGATTGGCGAGCATTACGGTAGAGAACACGCACATAAAGTTATACAAGCATCAATGGCAGATTATACGGAGCGGTTTGGCGAATAAGGTCATTCCTTAATCCAGCAAGTCATGTGGATTATTTTAAAATTCACATGATTTGCTTTTCATGGGTGAATTTCGTCAAATAACTTTTGAAAATTGCTGTGTTCCTGTTGATTTTTTTAGTCTGCTATCAAATACCATACAAACTGTTCGGACGAGTAAACGTCCGCTTGCATGGATTATTAACTGATGGTCTTTAATACTTAATAAATCATCATTTGCTAATGTTGCTAGTTGACTGAGTTCATCAGAAAAATATTCTTCATAATTGATGCTATATTGCTTAGCAATAGCTTTAAAATTACAATGAAAATGGCAACTAATCTGTTGGATAATATCACGGCGTAATAGGTCATCTTGATTAAGCGTGATGCCTTTTATAATGGGCAAATGGTTTTCATCAAGCGCCTTATAATAACCATCAAGTGTTTTCTCATTTTGACTGTAACTATGATTAACGTTACTAATCGCACTTACTCCCATTGCAATAAGATCACAGCCTGCATGGGTGGTATAGCCTTGGAAATTTCGATGTAATTTTCCTTGTTGTTGAGCAATACTTAATTCATCGTCTGGCTTGGCAAAATGATCCATACCAATATAAACATAACCTGCATGGGTTAATGCTGTAATACTTTGTTGTAATATCGTGAGCTTTTCAGCAGGCGATGGCAGTTGTTCTTCATTAATTCGTCGCTGTGGCTTAAATAAATGTGGCAGATGTGCGTAGTTAAACAATGAAATACGGTCAGGTGAAATAGCAATAATGGCATTAAGGGTTTCGATGAAACCTGTGGCGGTTTGCAAGGGTAAACCGTAAATGAGGTCTATGCTTATAGACTTAGCATTATTGTCTCTACAGGCATCAATAATTGCTTTGGTTTCTGCAATAGGTTGCATACGATTAACGGCTTTTTGCACGATTGGATCGACATCTTGTACACCAAGACTAAAGCGATTAAAGCCAACGTCACGTAACACCTTAATGGTTTCAGCGCTGACACTTCGCGGATCTATTTCAATCGAATAATCACCCTCATCATTGTCTAGCAAGGTAAAGGATTTTCGTGTGTAAGTCATTAATGCGCGGATTTGCTCATGATTGAGAAAGGTGGGAGTGCCACCGCCCCAATGCAGTTGTTCAACCACGCGGTTGTTATTGAATAAAGCAGCTTGTTTATCCATCTCTTGATACAAATAACCCAAATAGGTATCTGTTTTTGAGTAATCTTTAGTAGCTATTTTATTACAGGCACAAAAGAAACAAACGGTATCGCAAAACGGA
>DRMA01000135.1 GCA_011375245.1 Thiothrix sp.
AAAAATTTATCACAAGCCTATTACTCACCCTTTGCCTCTTTCGTGGAAAAGCTACTTTTCGCAATCTTAGCCGCTATAGTGATTATTGTGAAAAAACCTACTCAAGACAGTATAGAAAGTCCTTTGATTTCACTCAGTTTAATCTTAATATTTTGGAGAGAGAGCTTCCCAAAAAAGCTCATCTGATTGCAGCAATGGATTGTCACTTTACTGAAAAAAGTGGTCAGAAAAGCTATGGTCTGTCTTGGTTTTATAATGGAAAAACAGGACGAGCAGAAAGAGGTTTAGAGTTCTCAGAACTTGCCATCATTGATGTCAATTATAATACAGCCTACCACCTTTCCTCCAAACAAACGCCTGATCAACTTGAGGATGATCAAACACGTATGGATGTCTATCTCCAGCATTTGAGTCGTGACAAACACAACCTACCCACCTCTATTAGATACATAGTGCTTGATGGTTATTATGCAAAAAATAAGTTTATCAATGGTGTTCTTGGTGAGAATTTACACGCCTTGTCAAAACTGCGTCACGATGCTCATTTAAGATGGTTATATACGGGTGAGCAAAAGCCATTAGGACGACATAAACAATATGACGGAAAAGTGATATTTGATGAGCATCAGGAACGTTTTGAACAACAAGCGCTTGATCCAGATACCCAGATCTATACTGCCATCGTTAACAGTCCCTCCTTAAAACTGGATATCCGAGTTGTTTTTCTCGTTCATAAAGGAAAACGTAAAGCGATCCTAGTTAGTACGGATACGCAGCTAGAAGCCACTGAGATAGTTCGTTATTACCGTTCTCGTTTTCAGATAGAGTTTCTATTTCGTGATGCGCGACAATACACGGGACTTGGTGATTGTCAGTCACCTAAGAAGGAAGCCCTTACATTTCATTTTAATGCTAGCATGACGGCATTAAATCTCCTGAAACTTCAAGACCGAGAAGGGGCAGAAAAAAGAGATGACCATGTGATTTCTATACAGCGTTTAAAAATCAGAAAATTCAATAAGTATCTTATAGATAGAATTATTTCGCTTTACCTTGGTTAATTTTTTCAATTAAGTTTTGCTCTGTTCGGTTAAGCCAAATCGAAAGTGCAGCATTAAATTTCATCTTGTCCCCTATAACACTCTAATACCCATATTATCTTAATGGGTTACCCTAAAATCTATACGATTACCATTAGATATGTTAGTTATGAATTGTTCAATAGCTTATCAGATAAATTTTTATACAAGGCTCGTTTTTTCTTATCTGAAACAAAAATTTATGCATCATCAAGGAAAATCAATAGTATTGAATGAGCCCCATCAGACATAGTGGGAAATTGTCTATCTTGTGGTATTTGTCAAGATAGCCATATTTTGGGTAATCTATTCCTATCGGTCTTTAGGATCTAAGGCATCACGCAAGCCATCACCCAAGAAATTCAGGCAAAATAAGGTAATCGCTAATAACACAGCAGGAAACAACATCATCCAATACGCAGATTCCATTTGTTTTGCCCCTTCATTAATTAACACCCCCCAACTGGTCATTGGCTCTTGCACCCCCAAACCTAAAAAGCTGAGGAACGATTCAAATAAAATCACCTGTGGCACGGTCAATGTAGCGTAAACAATCACTGGCCCAAGCGTGTTAGGAATAATATGGCGAGTAATAATACGTGAGGTGCTTGCACCACAGACCTTGGCTGCTTCAACAAAGGCTCGCTGTTTTAGTGATAAGGTTTGTCCCCGTACAATACGCGCCATCGTTAACCATTCAACGGCACCAATGGCAATAAAGATAAGCCAAATACTACGCCCAAAATAAACCGTTAATAAAATAACAAAAAACATAAACGGTAAGGCATAAAGGACATCAACAAAGCGCATCATCAGCATATCGGTTTTACCACCGATATAACCTGAAATTGCACCATAAAGAATACCAATAATAAAGCTAACACTGGTGGCTAATAAGCCAACCATGAGTGAAATACGTCCACCATAAAGGGTTCTTACGTACAAGTCACGACCATTATCATCCGTGCCAAAATAATGTTTACTTTGCCAATCAGGCGGTGAGGCAAAATGTTCAAAATCAACTGCATCATATTCCCATGGACTAAGAAAGGGGCCAAGTAAACAGAATAACGTAATCAGCTTCAGTAGAATCAGCGCGGTCATTGCTGCTTTGTTTTTAGCAAGTCGCCGCCATGCTTTTTGCGTCGGCGTTAAAGGGATCTGTTCATCATTCGTCATAACGAATCCTTGGGTCAAAATAGGCATAGAGTAAATCAACAACAAGGTTCATCACGATAATCAGTACACCATAGAAAATAATGACCCCCATGACTAAGGTATAGTCGCGATTCAATGCACCATTAACAAAGTAACGCCCGATGCCTGGCAAACCAAAAATTTGTTCAACGACCACTGACCCTGTAATAATCGCCGCCGTCGCAGGCCCTAACCATGACAAAATAGGCAATAATGTTGGCTTTAGTGCATGGCGAAATAACAGGTGGCGCATAGGTAAACCTTTTGAACGTGCGGTACGCAAATAAGGAGTATGCAATGTCTCAATCAAACTAGCACGTGTCATACGGGCAACCGTTGCGACTTGTGGCAAACTCAAGGCAATAATGGGTAAAATCATATGCTGCCAACTGCCCCAACCCCCCGCAGGTAGCCAACCTAATAGCACACCAAAAATTAGCGCTAAAATAGGCGCAATCACAAAATTGGGAATGGCAATACCTGTCATTGCTAATGTCATCACTAAATGGTCAATAAAACTATTTTGTTTTAAAGCGGCAAGCCCACCTAAAATCATCCCAATCAATAGCGACAGGACAATGGCTAACACACCTAATTGTAATGACACAGGAAAGCCCTGTTGAATTAGCTCAGTAACGCTGTAATCCTGATATTTAAAGGAAGGGCCAAAATCACCTTTTAAGACATTCAATAAATAATGCCCATATTGCACGGGCAATGGATCATTTAAATGATAAACACGGTCAAGATTCGCCGCTATTTCAGCAGGTATCGGACGCTCAGAATCAAATGGCCCACCAGGAGCCAAACGAATCATAAAAAAAGCAATGGTGATAATAATAAACAGGGTAGGAATGCTACCTGCAATGCGTTTAAAGAAATAATGCCACATGATTATTATCAACTTATTTTTTAGTGTGTTTTTTTAACAAACGACTAGGATGAATATCCATCACATTATCCTGCCAGCCCATTATTTTCTCACTCACAAGATGTTGTGTCGTGTAATGGTAAATAGGAATCAAGACGGCATCCTCTAGTAAAATTTGTTCGGCTTTTTGCATCAATTTAGCACGCTTAGTCGCATCTGATTCTTTTTCTGCTTGTTGCATCAGATGATCATAGTTTGTATTTTTCCATGCTGAGGGGTTCATTGTGCCAACATCGGAACGAAATAAATCAAGGAAATTAGACGCATCATTAAAATCACCAATCCAACCTGAGCGAATTAGTTCAAACTGGCGTTGTGAACGCGAGTTAAGATAAACCTTCCATTCTTCATTACGCAATTTTACTTTTGCACCAAGAACTTGCTTCCACATTGCTGTCAAAGCAATCGCCACTTTTTTATGATTCTCACTCGTGTTGTAAAGTAGCTCAACCTCAAGAGGTTTTTGTTTGGAATAGCCTGCTTGTTGATAATATTTTTTTGCTAAGGCGATACGCTCTTGTTGCGTTAACTTGGCTTCTGGCATTGACTGCGACTGATATTGGTTCATGCCTGTTGGAACCCAGCCCATTGCTGGGATTTCGCCACCTTTGGTTATTTTATCAGTGAGAATGTGACGATTGATCGCCAAACTCAAGGCTTTACGCAAGGCGATATTATCTTTAAAGGGTGGTTTTTGCAGATTTAAAGCAATGTAATACGTGCCAATATAGGGCGAGTTATGAAAGTTCTTCGCAAGGTTTTTTTTAATCCATGCAATCTGACTTGAAGGAACATCTTCGGTAATATCCAGCTCACCTGTACGAAAACGCTTCATTGCCGCACTTTGATCTTCTGTGGGGTAATAAACCACTTCATCAATACTGACATTAGCCGCACCATGATAATACTTATTCTTGATTAATTTTAATTGTGATTGTGGTATCCATTCGGCGAGTTGATACGCACCATTAGAAACCAATTTATTCGGACGTGTCCATTTTTTACCGCCCTGCTCTACTGATTTTCGATGTAAGGGATAAGCCATATGATGCGCTAATAAACCGAGTAAAAAAGGTGTTGGGTGTTCTAACGTAATCGCTAGCGTAAAATCATCAATCGCTTTTACACCCAAACTTGTTATTTCTTTATTCTCGCCGTTACTAATTGCTTTAGCATTTTTGATTGGCCAGAGAATAAAAGCATATTCAGAGGCCGTGGTAGGATTAACTGCGCGTTGCAGAGCATAGACAAAATCGTCTGCAACAACAGGGCTACCATCCGACCATTTGCCCATTTTGCGTAGCTGGAACGTCCATTGTGTACCGTCTTCACTCTGCTGCCATGTTTTTGCTGCGCCTGCGATAAGTTCACCTGTTGCGCTTTCCGTCACTAACCCTTCAAATAAATCGCGTTGAATGGTTGCTTCTGGGATGCCTGATGATTTATGTAAATCTAGCGTTTCTGGTTCTGCACCATTACCACGATGTAGTGTTGTTATACCTGTCGTAATAACCGCATAAGAATAAGTGTTAATAACAATAAAAAAAATAAAAAAGAAAATAGTTTTAAACATAAGCAAAAATAAAAAATCACAAAAAAACAATTAAGCTATTGTTATTCATACATATAACAAAAAAAACTTTTGCCATAACAAAAAATAAACTAGAATAAACCAAAATATTCATTATTCATTCATGATTCAGTCAGCAAGTACATGATATAAAAACAACGCAACGGGCATCTGGGGCGCAAAGGGCATAGAATTTGAGGGAGATTCTACAGGGCAGCTATTAAATAACTAACCTTTAATTAAGGTTACCTTGCTTATTTAGTCAACTTGGCATAATTAAAGCTATGGTCAGCGCCATCTGGTAAACACACTATATCAGCACATATACCAGAATAAATAACATTAACAAACGATAATAAAGACAACTAACATTATGATCGCAAATAGTAACATTGATTTTCTAGCATTAAAAAATACTTCTGTCGCCGACACCATTCCACGTCGTTTTTTAGTATGGCTATATATAGCAGTACTCGCACAACCCTTTTTCCACAGTTTGGTTTTTTGGCTTGTATCAGAGGATATTCTAACCACAATAATGGGATTCCTTTTTGGTATGGCAATGACGACTATCTGGATGTCCTATGATTCTGGTTTTATTCGGGCGCTTAACCGTTGTGTCTACAACTGCAGATTTTATAAACGCTGCCATCATAAGGTACACACCGTCTATAATCATATTGATTCTGCATTACATCTTTTTCTTGTTTTTATTGTTCCACCTCTCTCTGTTATTGGAATCTCACTTTATGCCCTTTCAACCTTACTACTAACCATCAGCCCTTCGCTTAACTAATACTTAACAAGATAAAATCTTTATAAATACGTTATAAAGTATTTCAGCAATAAAGAAGCTTTACCTCTGCTCACACTTTCCTTAGGATAGCGCTTATACTATTCTGGAAATAATAATATGAGCACTCCTAAGCATTGTAAACTTCTTATTCTTGGCTCTGGCCCTTCTGGTTACACCGCCGCTGTCTATGCAGCACGCGCTAATCTTTCTCCAGTTTTGATTACAGGCATGCAACAAGGCGGGCAATTAACCACCACAACAGATGTTGATAACTGGCCTGGCGACCATGAAGGCGTACAAGGTCCTGAATTGATGGAGCGTATGCTAAAACATGCCGAACGCTTTGACACAGAAGTCATTTTCGATCATATCAACAGCATCGACTTAAGCAATAAACCGTTTACCCTAACAGGTGATGGTGACTCTTCTTACACATGTGATGCACTTATTATCTCTACAGGTGCATCGGCGATGTACCTTGGTTTAGAATCAGAACAGGCCTTTATGGGACGCGGTGTTTCAGCCTGTGCCACCTGTGATGGTTTCTTTTATCGTAATCAAAAAGTAGCCGTCATTGGTGGCGGAAATACTGCTGTTGAAGAAGCACTTTATCTATCTAACATCGCCAAAGAAGTCATTCTCATACATCGTCGCAATGAACTTCGTGCCGAAAAAATTCTCCAATCTCAATTATTTGAAAAAGCCAAAAATGGCAATGTGACCTTAATGTGGGATCATACCCTTGAAGAAGTCTTAGGTGACAATGTAGGTGTCACAGGAATGCGGGTAAAAAATGTGAAAACTAATGAACAGCAAGATATTGATGTACATGGTGTTTTTATTGCTATTGGCCATAAACCCAATACACAAATATTTGAAAATCAACTAGAAATGAACTACGGTTACATAAAAGTACAAAGTGGTCTTGCAGGTAATGCAACCGCAACCAGTGTTGCTGGTGTATTTGCGGCAGGTGATGTGATTGATCAAGTCTATCGCCAAGCAGTCACCTCAGCAGGCACAGGTTGCATGGCTGCATTGGATGCAGAAAAATACTTAGATTTATTAGAAAAAACTGCAAAAGACAACACCAACAATTAACCCCCTCCCTATCGACAAATTGGATACTAAATGTCTTCTAGCCCAACATTGACATTACTTGATCCCCACGCTAGTTATGAGCCATTTCCACCTGTAGAAATGGCTTGGGATGAACCCAATGGTTTATTAGCGGTAGGTGGTGATCTAACCTCTGAGCGTTTAATGAATGCTTACGCTTCAGGTATTTTTCCATGGTTCAATCACAATGAACCTATTTATTGGTGGAGTCCAACCCCAAGAGCCGTACTTTTTCCCGCGAAAATGAAAATTAGTCGTAGCTTACGCAAAACCGCACGCAATAAAGGGTATCGTGTTAGCTTTGACGAAGACTATTCCGCTGCTATGTCTGCCTGTGCGGCACCACGTGCTTATAGCGACAGCACATGGATCACCAGCGAAATGTATCAAGCCTATATGCAATTGCATCATCTTGGTCATGCGCATTCTGTGGAAGTTAGAAATGCAAAAAATGAACTGGTTGGTGGACTTTATGGTGTCGTCTATCGTGGCGTATTTTGTGGTGAATCCATGTTTAGCACCGAACGCGACACTTCTAAAATAGCTTTACTCGCACTCATCATCCATATGGAAAAATGGGGGTATACAATGGTGGACTGCCAGCTTGAAAGCGATCATTTACTCAGCCTAGGCGCAGAACTAATGCCTCGTGAAAACTATATACGTCGCATTAAATCCTCAGTAATCCCCCCCTCTCATTCGTGGGAAATTGATGAAAACATTGATATTTCTCGTTGGAAACCACCTGCGTAATATTCAAGCAATATTTATGCAATATTCAATCCCCTTTCCTGTTCTCAAAAAATAGCAACATACGTTAATGACTATACAAGCCGCCTTAAAAAAAGTAACTGAAAGAACAAATCTTAGCAGTGCTGAAATGCACACTGTAATGACTAAAATCATGACAGGACAAGCTACGCCAGCACAAATAGGTGGCTTCTTAATTGCTATGCGCATGAAAGGCGAGACGGTAGAAGAAATTAGTGCTGCTGCTAAAGTCATGCGACAACTATCAACCAAAGTAACCATCAATGCCAGCTCTTCTGTTGATATTGTTGGTACAGGTGGTGATAACTCAGGGACTTTTAATATTTCCACTGCGAGTATTTTTGTCACCGCTGCCGCAGGCGCTACCGTTGCAAAACATGGCAATCGCTCCATTTCTAGCAAGTCAGGTGCTGCTGATGTCCTTGAGGCGGCTGGTATTAATTTAACTATTAGCGCTGAAAAAGTAGCAGAATGCATTAATGAGCTGGGCATTGGTTTTATCTTTGCTCAAAATCATCATAGTGCAATGAAACATGCCATTGGCCCACGCAAAGAAATGGCCGTGCGTACCCTCTTTAATCTGCTAGGTCCCTTAACCAATCCTGCTGGAGCACCTAATCAATTACTCGGTGTATTCAGCAAAGAATGGGTACACCCCTTAGCAGAAGTCCTGCAACAATTAGGTAGCCGGCATGTCATGGTCGTACATGCCGAGGACGGCATGGATGAAATCAGCATTGCCTCGCCCACCTATGTTGCTGAACTTAATCAAGGCAAAATTACGGAATACACGATTCAGCCTGAAGATTTTGACCTACAACGCAGTGAATTATCAGCCTTGCAGGTTGATTCAGCAACAGAAAGTCTTGCAATGATTCACTCCGTCTTTAACAATACCGCAGGCGCTGCGCGTGATATTGTTGCGCTCAATGCGGGTGCTGCTATTTATGTTGCAGGTCTTGCTGATTCGCATCAAGCAGGGATTAAACTTGCACTACGTGTTATTGCTGATGGTTCCGCAATGGCAAAACTTGCTGCATTGACAGTAAAAACAAACACATAACACGATTAATCACGCCTTATGAGTACAAATACCCCCGATATTCTAAAAACCATTGTTCACACTAAAAAACAAGAACTCAAACAGCGCCAAGCACATACTAGCCTTGATACACTCGCTAAACGGTTAGCAACAGCCTCGCCCGTACGCCCGTTCATGGCAGCCTTACAAGCAAATATTGCCCAACAACAGCCAGCGGTGATTGCTGAAATAAAAAAAGCCTCACCTAGCAAGGGCGTAATACGAGAAAACTTTGATCCAGCAGCAATTGCTACCAGCTATGAACAGAATGGTGCATGTTGCTTATCAGTACTGACCGATAAAGATTACTTTCAAGGTTCAGAAGCCTATTTACAAGCAGCACGTGCAGCTTGCTCACTTCCTGTATTACGCAAAGATTTTACTATTGACCCTTATCAAGTCTATGAAGCACGTAGTTTAGGTGCAGACTGTATTTTGCTTATTGTTGCCATACTCAGTAACACACAATTATCAGCTTTATTGAATATTTCCACCGAGTTAGGAATGAGCACCTTAATTGAAGTACACGATGAGGAAGAATTAGACCGTGCATTAGCCCTTAATATTGGTATGATTGGCATCAATAATCGTAACTTGCGCACATTTGAAACATCATTAGATACGACACTGACACTCATGCATAAAGTTCCTGCTGATCGTTTTATTGTCACAGAAAGCGGCATTCACACCCCTGAACATGTTACTCTCATGCGCGACCATAATATTCATGCCTTTCTCGTTGGTGAGGCTTTTATGCGTGCAGAACAGCCTGGTAATGAATTAAATACACTTTTTTATGCCTAGCAAACATTCATGAAGTTCATCAAATAACCTAACCCCTTTGTTTTATACTATTAAGATACTTGATCCACCATGATACAGTTTCCCGAAAAATTTGACCCCGTACTTATCAGCCTTGGTCCTGTTTCCGTCCATTGGTATGGTCTAATGTACGTTATTGGCTTTATTGGCTTTCTGCTACTGGGCAAAATGAGAGCAAAAAGACCTAATAGCACTCTAACACCTGATCAGGTTGATGACATGATGTTTTATGGCGCATTAGGGGTCGTCTTAGGAGGGCGTATTGGCTATGTGTTGTTTTATAACTTTGATGCTTTTCTTGCTGATCCCATTATGCTATTTAAAACCAATCAAGGTGGAATGAGTTTTCATGGCGGCTTACTTGGCGTTTTAACAGCTGCATTACTCATTGCACGAAAATACAATAAAACTTTTTTACAAATTGGTGACTTTATTGCCCCCATGGTGCCGATTGGCTTAGGAGCAGGTCGTTTTGGTAACTTTATTAACCAAGAACTATGGGGAAAACCTACAGATGTATCATGGGGTGTTATCTTCCCCAAAGCAGGTGATGGACTTGCTCGCCACCCCTCACAACTCTACGAAGCCTTATTAGAGGGTGTTGTTCTGTTTATTATCTTGTGGGTTTATTCACGCAAGCCCCGTCCTGTTGGCATGGTTTCAGGTTTATTCCTATTAGGTTATGGCGTGTTCCGCAGCTTTGTTGAGCTATTCCGCCTACCTGATGCCCACGTAGGTTACCTTGCTTTTGGCTGGGTTACTGAGGGACAATTACTCTCATTACCAATGATTATTGCAGGGGCAATTATGCTTTACTGGTCAGCGAAAAAAGGCAATCCCCCCCCAAAAAAAGGTAAAACAGTATGAAACAATATCTCGAACTCATGCGCCATGTGCGTGACAACGGTATAACCAAAGAAGATCGCACAGGCACAGGCACAACCTCAATTTTTGGTCATCAAATGCGCTTTGATTTAGCGCAAGGCTTCCCACTAGTAACAACAAAAAAATGTTACTTACGCGCTATTATTCATGAATTACTCTGGTTTCTACAAGGCCATACTAATATCACTTATCTTACTGAAAATAAGGTACATATCTGGGATGAATGGGCAGATGAAAACGGTGACTTAGGCCCTGTCTATGGTTCACAATGGCGCTCATGGCCAACGCCCAATGGACAGCATATTGATCAAATTAGTACTGTTATCGAGCAAATCAAACATACCCCAGACTCACGCCGTATTATTGTTAGTGCATGGAATGTGGCCGAAATAGACAATATGGCCTTGCCACCTTGCCATGCCTTTTTCCAGTTTTATGTTGCCGATGGCAAACTGTCTTGCCAACTTTATCAGCGCAGTGCGGATATTTTTCTGGGTGTACCGTTTAATATTGCTTCCTATGCACTGCTGACCATGATGATGGCACAAGTAACAGGATTAGGTGTTGGGGATTTCATCCATACACTGGGCGATGCACATATTTACTCTAATCATAAAGAGCAAACGGATTTACAACTCAGCCGTGAGCCTTATCCTTTACCACAGATGAAACTTAATGCTGAAGTAGGCGATTTATTTGCGTTTACCTTTGACGATTTTGAGCTTATTAATTATCAGGCACATTCACCCATAAAAGGGGACATCTCTGTATAAAACTATAACGAACAATCGCAAGGTGCAATATCTGGAATACAGGAAGCAACATCACAAGAATTAC
>DRMA01000136.1 GCA_011375245.1 Thiothrix sp.
ATTTTAAGTAGAAAGAGCGTATTTTTTGCGCTAAATAAAGGGTTCTAAGGGCTTAATGCCGTTGATAACGTATTGAAAATAATAAGTTTTTAGTGGGGTGATTGCCTTTGTAATGAAAATAGCAAGTAGTAGATGCATCTGAGCGACGCTGTGGGTATAATTCGTTTAGCATTTATCAGTATTCCTTTAAGCAGTTGATGGATGCTGTCCTGTCGAGCTGGTCAAAGCTTGGCGGGACACCTTATTTAATAATGTGTAACGAGCATACTATAGTCCATATTTTGGGATATGCAAGCGGTGTTGTTGTGATTGAGTGATAAATACTCAGCTTATTTCCTCGATTCCGCAGGCTATTTCCGTTATATGTTAAATGCTAACATCTCCACCGGGATTTAAAACGGATAAGTTGAGATATGTTACCAATTACTGATACCAGTCGTTATATCTATGAAAAGCGTACTAGGATGGGTTTAAGTTATACCCATTTTTCCATATTACTTAATATGAAATCAAATGGTGAGCGGACAATTCGCGGCTGGGAAAAAGGCGAACATAAACCGACAAAAGCAAAATTACAGCAAATCATTGATTTACCCGAAACCATGCCTTTTAAACACGATAAAGCAAACACACGCTTTACATTTATTGATTTATTTGCAGGTATTGGTGGTATTCGTCTTCCTTTTCAAGAATTGGGTGGGGAATGTGTTTTTACTTCCGAATGGGATAAGTTTGCACAAAAAACCTATGCCGCCAATTTTGGTGAAGTACCTTATGGGGATATTACACAAATTGACGCGACTCAAATACCTGATCATGATGTTTTGTTGGCAGGTTTTCCCTGTCAGTCATTTTCACAAGCAGGATTAAAACAAGGTTTTAATGACACCAGAGGAACAATGTTCTTTGAAATTCAACGTATTTTAGTAGAGAAGCGCCCAAAAGTTTTTTTATTAGAAAATGTGAAGCAATTAAGAGGCCATGATAAAGGTAAAACATTAGCACTTATTCTAAAAATATTACGTGGTGAGAATGAGGATGCCATTGCTGATGATGTACCAATGAGTGCCGATGCACGTAAAGCACTTTCTAGCACACTGAATTATTCAGTGGACTTTCAGGTATTACGAGCGGCTGATTTTGGTGTTCCACAAAACAGAGAGCGTATTTTTATTGTTGGTTTTGATCGTGATCATTTTGGCAATGATTTCGATATATCACAACATTTCACATGGCCAACGCCACCGATGACGACAACACAGGTTGGTGATATTTTAGAAAATTTAGAGGGTCTTGCTGAAACAGACGATAAGTTTACGATTTCAGATAAATTATGGGCGGGGCATCAACGACGTAAAGCCGCACACAAAAATAAAGGCAATGGGTTTGGCTATAGCTTGTATAAAGCGACAGATAGTTACACCAATACCATTAGCGCCCGTTATTATAAAGACGGTTCTGAAATATTAATTGATCAAATTGAAAAAGGAAAAAACCCGCGAAAACTCACACCACGCGAATGTGCTAATTTACAAGGATTCCCTAAAGATTTTATTATAGATGCTGTTTCAAATGGGCAAATTTATAAACAGTTTGGCAACTCGGTTTGTGTCACGGTTATACGTGCTGTTGCAGAACAAATTTATCAAACAATGACGCTATCTCAGCCTCAGTCGTTGTCCATAAAAAAGAAACAATCTTCTCAACGAGCACCTTATCAGATGCCATTATTTTAAAAAAATCTAAATCGTATCTCTGCTGTAGGTATAATTCATTGAGCATTTAATATGACGTAACGAGCGTACTATAGAAAATCATTATGCAAGCAAGCAATCCACTACAAAATACCCTTACAGAACAAGACTATCTTGAGGGTGAAAAAATAAGTAAGGTGCGTCATGAATATGTCGCTGGACAGGTGTTCGCAATGGCAGGTTCTAGTGTGCGACATAACCGCATTGCAATGAATATTGCTAACTTTATTTATAACGTAGCTGATGCAATGGAAGGTAATTGTGAAGTCTTTGCTTCTGACATTAAAGTAAGAATCAAACATCGGCAAAGCTTCTATTATCCTGATGTGTTATTGAGTTGCGACGAAATTGATGATGAAGACCCGTACTATAAAGACCATCCCTGTCTGCTGGTTGAAGTTCTATCAAACTCAACAAAAGATAAAGATCGTATTGAAAAATTGCTTGCTTATCAAACTATTCGTAGTTTACAAGGCTATATGATTGTGGCACAAGATCATGCTTCTGTGATTATGGTGCGTAAAAATGAACAAGGTGAATGGTTTTCACAAACTTACAACGATAATGAGGCGCAAATTCTTTTACCTTGTATTGATGCTGAGTTACCTTTAGCGCAGATTTATAAGCGCGTTGTTTTTGATTAAGGAAGTCAGCAATAAGCAAATATTCTCCTTATTAATCAAGTACTTGGTCACAGCACCTTTTACCTTAACATCCTCCCAAACAAATAAGCAATTGATCTAAATCAAATATTATTTTTAATAAAAAATATAGACTCAATTTCAAACATAACAATAAAGATAATAGCGAGACAAACACATGATGGTTGATTTTGAGAAAACAGAAACGCCTAAACTGCCTTTATTTAATCTAGCGTTTCGACCGTTTTTTCTTGGCGCTGGTATTTTTGCCGTGTTATCACTGGCATTGTGGTCAGCTATTTATTTATTCAATCTTCAACTACCGATTGAGTCCATTAGCATTACTCAATGGCACGCGCATGAAATGCTCTATGGCTATGCTATGGCAGTGGTTGCTGGGTTTTTATTAACGGCTATTAAAAACTGGACAGGCGTACAAACACTGTATGGCAAGCCATTAATGGGCTTGTTTATACTGTGGCTTATTCCACGGATCTTATTTTTTGCAGGTACATCGTTTCTCCCCCTTGCTGCCATTATTGATATTCTGTTCTCTGTTCTATTCCTTGTCGCGGCGAGTCTACCGATTATAAAAGCTAAGCAATGGAAACAAATTACGATTGTATCCAAAATAGCGTTGCTCGTTCTTGGCAATATCTTCTTTTACCTTGGCGCATTTCAGCAGCTTGATAACGGTATTTTTTGGGGGATTTATGGCGGTCTGTATTTGCTATTAGGACTTGTCTTAGTGATGGGGAGGCGAGTGATTCCGTTCTTTATTGAAATGGGCGTGGGGTATAAAGTCACCGTCTTTAATGCTAAATGGTTGGATATTACAGGCTTAGTGCTGTTTATTGGCTTCTTTGTCGTTGAAATACTGTTACAACAGCAAACCCTTTCCGCCTTTTTTGCTATTGGATTATTTATTGCAAATGCGACACGCTTAGTCGGCTGGCATACACACGGTATTTGGAAAAAAAGCTTATTGTGGAGTTTATATGTCTCCTTCTGGTTTATCACCTTTGGCTTTTTACTATTGGCATTGAGTCGTTTTACTAACGTTTCACAGTACCTTGCTATCCATGCCTTTACCGTTGGTGGCATTGGCTTATTAACCATGGGAATGATGGCACGTGTGAGTTTAGGTCATACAGGACGTGACATTTCCAACCCACCCAAAATGGTTGCTTACGCATTAGTGATACTGTTAGTTAGCGCAGTGATTCGTGTTATTGTGCCGTTATTTAACCTCATTGATTACTCACTATTAATTGGCTTATCGCAATTATTATGGATTATTTCATTTTTGATGTTTGCCATGACCTATCTACCGATTCTTGCTAAAGCACGTATTGATGGTCGATTTGGCTAGTATTGGTTATATCAATACTCACTTAGTCAATCTCCATAGGACACTTTTAGGACACTTTCATTATGACCATGACACACCCAGGATTGCCTTTATGGTGGGGCATTGGCGTACTGATTTTTATGCTGATTGCCAGTTTTTGGCTATTAACAGCCAAAGCCCCCAATGGAAAAACCAATCGAGTGATTAATGTTATTCATTTACCGCTTATTGGCGCGCTACTAAAAAAACTCATTGCTCAACCGTGGGTTTTGCTCAGTTTAAAAGGGATCATGGTGATTTTCTTCCTCACAGTTATTGTTGCAGGCTTAGTCGGCACACCGATTGCTGAGCGCAATTTTGCTACGCTGTTAACATGGAATCTCTGGTGGGCGGGGTTAATCTTCTCTATTTTCTTTTTAGGCACAGCATGGTGTGCCATTTGCCCGTGGGATGCTTTGGCGCAATGGTTGGTGCGACGACGTTTATGGCGACGGGCTGAACCCAATAATAGTTTAAATTTACGTGTGCCGCGCATTTTGAAAAGCATCTGGCCTGCGTTATTCATGTTTATTGGTTTAACGTGGTTAGAACTAGGCTTAGGCGTGACGAGCAATCCACAAGCGACGGCATTACTGGCCTTGTTAATGGTCGTGTTGGCAACGGTGTCTTTAGCCGTTTTTAAACGTAAAGCCTTCTGCCGATATTTTTGCCCTATTGGGCGTACCATTGGCGCGTATTCACAATTAGCAGCAGTTGAATTACGCCCGATTAATACGCAAACGTGTGTCGATTGTAAGACCTTGGAATGCTATCACGGTAATGAACAGATTGACCCTTGCCCAACGTCGTTAGTCATGGGGTCGTTAAAGCAAAATAGTTACTGTACCTCCTGTGGCAATTGCGTGCAAAGTTGTCCTGAGGACAATATTGCATGGCGGTTACGCAACCCTGTTATTGAAGCACGAGAAACCGCCCGCCCGCACTGGGATGAGGCGTGGTTTATGATTGGCTTGCTGGCATTAACTGCGTTTCATGGCTTAACCATGTTGCCTTTTTGGGAACAATGGATGTTCTCACTCGCACGAATAATGGGTGATTCAGGACAGATGGTGATGAGTTTCAGTCTCGGTTTAGTCGCCAGTATGGTCGTTGTTGCTGCATTTTACGCACTCTCTATTGCGATGACTCAGCGGTTTTTTATGCCGACATTACGTTTTAAAGGCAGCTTTTCTGCATTCGCATTTGTCGCGTTACCGCTCGCTTTTTCTTATCATATGGCACATAACTTAAACCATTTGATTCGTGAAAGTGGTGGCGTATGGGCAGTAATAATCAACCCATTAGGCATTGATACACTACCTTTATCAATGGCAGAAAAGCATCAACGGCATATGGATATGTGGCTATCACAAGAAACTCTGTACACCTTGCAAGCCTTGTTAATAATGATTGGCTTTATGGTCGCATTACAGATTATCCGCCATCGGGCAACCGCTTTATGGAAGGATGCACCGCGCCATCGTTGGAATCTTCAGCTCCTGCCTATTATGTGCTTTGCCATTGGCATGAGCGCTTTTCACTTATGGATGTTAATGCAACCCATGACTATGAGAATGTAATCATTATGGATAGACGCGCCTTTTTTAAAAATGCCTTTCGTAAAACGGCTGAAAAAGCGGTAGAACTGATTGACAAAAAAGTGACAGATGAAGCTGTTCGTTGGATACGTCCGCCTTATGCTCTTGATGAATTAGACTTTCTACTTAGTTGTACCCGTTGTGATGCTTGTATTGATGCCTGTCCACACGATGTTGTTTTCCCACTTTCTGCTACATTAGGTGTGCGTGTCGCAGGAACACCTGCTTTGGATTTATTAAACAAAGGGTGTCATTTGTGCGAAGATTGGCCATGTGTCAATGCCTGCGAACCAAAGGCACTTGTTTTTCCTTTGTTAGCCTCAGAGACGGAAAAACAAGATCAAGATCAAACGAATAAAGTTATAGAAATAAAGCCGTTACCCTTACCTAAATTAGCGGTTGTTACGATTAATCCTCAAACGTGTTTTCCTTATAGTGGCCCTGAATGTGGTGCTTGTAATCGTTGCCCTGTAGAGGGAGCTTTGTTGTGGGATCAACAACGTCCATCAATTAATCAGGAAAAATGCGTAGGATGTGGTTTATGTCGAGAATTTTGTATCGTTGAACCGAAGGCGGTGGATTTAATACAAAATTGAGACTTATGCTCGTCATACAAGGCTCTACATCCTACAAATGCTCTTTAAGATGCTTGAAGGAAGTATAACGACTTTTTTTACTTTTTCGCTTATTAACAAAAGTGAATGCATTACCACCATTGGCATACACAGGCATATTCTTAGGAATGAGTAAAATATTATTATAATGCATATGATGAAAATGCTGGTAAGGACGATTCAGTTGATCCATAATTTTTGCCGCTAACTCAGGCATGGCAAAAAAGATAAATTCACCAAACCCCAAAATCAACCATTCTTCAATACTTTGCTCTTGTTCAAGATAAGGATTAGGCAATACGGTTGAAAGACAAAGCTGATAAAAATCATGATACGTTTGTATACTCCACTCAGAAAATTCAAGATGAACGACGTAATCCCAAGTGAGATGTTTATCAATAACATATTCCCAATCCTCTAAACAATGTTTAAGAGGATGACTTTTCGCCTTAATATCATCGCTACGCAATGGTTCTAATACATTATCTAAAAAACAAGCAACGGCTGCTATGGGTCTTTTGATAATAAGTGCGGGATGTTCACCACTGCCTCCGCCTAATAACAATTGTGAAGAATCACAAACAAAATCGCCTTTGATTTTTTCTAAAGGATGATAAATAGGTATACTACCAAACATCCCAACGATCTCATGTCTAAAAGAATCAATGTGACTCATTATAATCTCCTTATTCTATTAAGGAACAGAGACAAAATAGCGACTTGAACCCCCACTAAATGCGCGTTACTCAAACACAATCTAATCTTTATTCCTAATGCGTCAATTTTCTACTGCTTATTATTTCATACACATTCCTCAATCTACATCACTAAAAATGCCAGTCATTAAGCATACTGGCATGATTTTTTCTCCTTTCTTAAGGCGACTTATTATAATATTCAAGCTGTTACATGGGATGATAACCAGTAGCGTAGTAAAAGCGCTTACTTTAAGGAATACTATTATGCAAGTGATCAACCATTTCTCAAGGACTGACATTATTAAAGAACAGGCATCGAACAAGCACCATGGAATAAGCGTTTGAAAAAGATTCGTTTTAAATACTCAAAGGCTTTTTTTTCGTGGCATCCTCATAATCATTTTCAATTACTCATTGATGGCAAACGCTTTTATCCCGAAATTTTAAAAGCACTGATGCGGGCGCAACATTATATTTTAATTGAAATGTATCTCGTTGAATCTGGAAATATTACTACAACATTTATTGATGTAATGACAAAAAAGGCTCATGAAGGCGTGATCGTCAAACTATTATTTGACGATTTTGGAGCTAATAAACTCAATCAAGCTGATCGACAACGCTTAAAAAATGCAGGTGTGACACTGATTTTTTATAATCCCGTACGTTTAGTACATTTAAAACGTAATTTACATCGTACACATCGTAAGATTATTGTTATTGATGGTCATATTGCTTTTACGGGCGGCGCAGGTATTGCTGATGCGTTTACAGGTAAGCAAGCATGGCGAGAAACCATGATCAAAATTTATGGGCGGGTTGTCTTTGATTGGCAACAATTATTTATCAAAAACTTTCAACGAGCATCAGGGATTAAACAACCTTTTTTGCCTCATGTTGTTGATGCTTATCAGATAGAGGATAGGTTTAACCATAAAACAAGAAGCATGTTCACGCATAATGCCAAAGCCAGAGTTATTTGTTCCTCTGGCGGTTCACAAATTGCCTTAAAACGTTCTTTACTCAAACGCATTAATACGAGTCAGCAAACCGTCTGGTTAGCCACAGCTTATTTTATCCCTTCCATAAAAATACGTTACGCATTAAAACAAGCAGCAAGGCAAGGCAAAGATGTGCGTTTATTATTACCGAGTACGATTACCGATCATCCTTCTGTTGTTTATGCCAGTCGTGGTTACTATGCACCTTTACTACGTGCTGGTGTACGTATTTATGAATATCAAGGACGCTTTATGCATACTAAAGTCGCTTTAGTTGATCATTGGAGCAGTATTGGCTCAAGCAATATGGATCGCTGGAATTTATTATGGAATTTAGAAGCCAATCAGGAAATAAAAAATGCAACCTTTGCACATGACATAAAAACCATGCTACTTAATGATTTTAAACAGAGTCAGGAAATCATCTATACAACATGGACACAACGCTCAAAGTTAGCACGATTACGCGAATGGATGTGGGGAAAGGTAGATTTATGGTTATCGGGTTGGAAATAAGGTGCAAAGATTTTCGATGATGCCGCTGAACAAAGTCATACGTCTATCCGAACTCATTGTTATCAACTGATGCAGAATAAACATCCCAATCATCAAGCAACTGCTATACTTAACCGTCAATAGACAACTAAAAAGAGCAATAACGGTACTGATTGATGAAAGTGATTCCCCTTAAATTTGGCGCGATGTTTAAGCAGGCTTTTAGTCAGCCTGATATTTTTAACCGCTTTGTTGAAGATGTGCTGGATATTTCTTTCCATGCAGACACCATCCATACCGAATACGAATACCCTGAACCGATTGGTTTTGTGCGCAGTACCTATGATTTATTTGCCAACGATAAAGAGAAAAGAATTATTGTTGAAATTCAACATATTAAAGAAGATGATTTTTTTGACCGTTTTTTGTATTACCACTTAATCAGTCTCGTTGAACAAGCAGGTGGTTATGATGAGTACCGCTTTAATCAAACTGTCTACACCATTGTCGTACTGACCAGTACACCGCGCGATGGTAGTGTCAACTTTAGCTGTGCGGTCAGTGATATGAACCCGATTGATGAATACGGTAAAACCGTTGAGTTGTATCCACACCGTTTAGTGTTTCTTTGTCCGCGTCAAGCAAATGAAAAAACACCGAAAAAAATACGTCAATGGCTTCACTTTATTGAGGATTCTTTGGACGGTGAAATGGAGGAAGCACATTACCCTAATCCCATCTGGCAAGCCATTATGGCACTGATCAAAAAGCGCGATATCGACCCTGCTGTATTAGCGAAAATTAAAGATGAAGCGGCTTGGGAAAAAGCGAAAAAGCGTTTTGTCGCAGAAGGACAACAGGAAGGACAATTAAAAGCAAAACAAGAAACCGCTAAAAAAATGCTAAACAAAGGACTTGAACCCATGCTTATTGCTGAGATGACAGGGTTATCAATGCGCGATTTAGAAAAACTGGTCTAAAAAAACCCTCATAGTCATGTTCATTCTCCAAGAAATATTAGCGGTATTATAGCGATTATGGCAAATTTAAACCTTCTCCCACACCAGCCTCTCAAACCCAATAGCCACTACCGCCAGACAATGTAATCGTTCTGGTTGTTGGTATTTTTTCTCTAATGCTTGGCGATAATGTGTTAACTGTTGCTTTGCATCTGCTAATGGCTTTTTAATGGCAATATGATTTGCCAATGTTTTGCGGGGTGTCTGACGCACTTGCTCAGCCGTCATATCCATCGCACTCAATTTAACAAACTTAAATTCAAGCACAAAATCCAATAACTGATATTGACGCATAGTAGAACGCACAAACATAGTTAAATCGGTATATTGACGTTGAATAGCCCGTTCTGAATCCATCACATAAAAGGTATCGTTGAATAGCAAACTGAGAGTGGAATAGCTATTATCATGAACGCAACGCTGGAGCGTGGGAACTAGTTGATTTTTCAGAAAGGGCAGTATTCCCACCTCTCATCGCGCCATTTAAGCATCCCAATCATCAAGCAACTGCTATACTTAATAGTCAATAGACAACTAAAAAGAGCAATAACGGTACTGATTGATGAAAGTAATTCCTCTTAAATTTGGCGCGATGTTTAAGCAGGCTTTTAGTCAGCCTGATATTTTTAATCGCTTTGTTCAAGATGTGCTGGATATTTCTTTCCATGCAGACACCATCCATACCGAATACG
>DRMA01000137.1 GCA_011375245.1 Thiothrix sp.
CCACCCCCCCAATTGTAACCTTGTTGTGCATTAAGTTTTGCAGAGTCAGTGTGGCGTGTATCATAGATGGCGTTTTCTACATTTGCATAAACATCGCTGTAGCGGTTGTAAATATCGACAATAAAACGTAGGTCGGCAGCATTGTTGGTAAAACCTGTGCTGCTAAACGTGTAATTAGCAGGAGTATTGTTTGCATTGACTAAGGGAATATTGCTTGTTAAATAACTATCATTGATAGTACTAACGGTATCATTAAAGATAATAATACCTGTTTCATTGGTACTACTTGTACCATCCAAATAGGTGTGGCTAGCCAAGGCTGCTAAACGCAGGCGGTTATAGGCATTTTGGTTCTGATCAAATAGTTGGTTATTATTTTCATCAGTAACAGGGGCTGCCATCGAACCACTTGCATCAAGTATAAGCATCGCGCTTGATGCATCGTTTGTTGTGCCACCTGAAGAGTCAAAGCTGGTTATGGATATGTCACTATTATTGACTTTAATGGAGAATGAACTTGCAGGAATGCCAATGACGGCTTTATTGGTCACATCATCATTGATTGAAAAAGCGAGGGTGCTATCCGAAAGAAATTGTATGGAAGAAATTTTATAATTCGCATTTTCAGGAATAGTTGAAGCAATGGCTTCAATGGTGGTGCAGTTATCTTGTTGGAATGTACTGCTGTCTACATTGAGTGCTTTATTCCCTGTTGATAATACATTTATGGTTTGCATAGCATCGGTTAATGTTGTGCTAAATTCACCACATGCATTGGATGAAATTGAACGGAGTGTTGTCTTATTTTGATCAAGAAAGTTAACCGTGATATTACTTAGGGGAGAATAACCTGCAGGCACATTAGGACAGCCATTAGTGCCTGATGTGTCTTCTTTTGCGACAACTAATCGACCACAAATTTGTTTTTGGGCGCTAGTGGAATTGTTTAGATTAAAATCGACGGTATCTTGTGCAGTACCACTGTATTGTCCTAATTCTCGGTTACAGGCAGTGAGTATGACCGTTGTGGCTAAGAAAAAAATAAAAGAGGATGAGTGTTTCATGATTAAGAATTCCTTTATTGGGGGAAGGAGGTTTGTCGCTTTCTATTTAGATTATGTTCTGAAAACAATCTTATAGAATAAAAATATATTATTTTTTTGCAAAGCCCAGACTTTATTTTTAATTAGAAATTAGAGTGGTGGATAGTGAAAATACTATCGACAAAACTATTATTTCTATTGCTTCGTACGTAGTAAGAAACATGCATGAAACAGCATTCCACAAGCTCTATACAGATTACGGAAAAATGGTCATGTATAGAAATTTTAAATGCTGTCATTCAATGCAGTTAGCGATTTTACATGTCTACTAAGTATGGCTTTTTCTCTTTCAAGATTGGCTATTTCTTTGCTCCAGTCTTTTGCTTTTTGTGGTTTAATGGTGGCTTTATCGCTTGCTTGTTTTGTATATTGCACATGTAATTTTTTTGCAGTAACGAGTTCTTTATTGAGTGCATTTAAATCGCTTGTTGCTTTTTTGATCGTTACGGTTAAATGATCTTTTGTGTTTTTTAAATTATCATTTTTTTCTTTTGCTGATATTTTGTCTTGTCTGACTGAATTAATATAGCTTTTGTATTGGTTTATTTGTTTGGCAAGGCGTTGATTATTTGCTTTTACGCCTGCTGTATTTCTTTTATTACGTGCAATTTCTTCTTCAACGGCTTGTTGGGCGCTGATATATTGTTCGGTGCGTTTGGCGACACGATAGCCAACATAAGCGCCAATAGCACATCCAAATATAGCACCACGCCCAGCGTCTTTTCGGTCACCAAGGGTTGCACCTGCAATGGCACCTAGAATGCCGCCTGCAGCACAACCTTGAAGGCTAAAATCTCTTGCTGTTTTAGAGTAACCAGGTCCCCCTGCTTTGTCACAGCTGACAAGGATGAAACAGAGACCACTAACGATAAGTGTGCGTTTGATGTGATGATACATAGGATTCCCTTTTTAAAAAGTAAGTAATATCGTGTCAGAATCGATAGCCAAAATTTAGTTTTCCGCCTTTGTAACCGTGTTGCCCTATGGTGTAAGTCACGCCAATATGGAGACTATCATCCGTTGCGGAAGAACCTGTGACTCGTTTACGTGTGCCAATAGAAACAGCGAGATCGGTATAATTGTCAATATATAAATCATCGCCAAAAAATTGCGTGTTAGCGATTGAAAACTCAGTGCTTGCCATTTTTCCTAGTACTTTATAACCAATTGGCTTTTCAACACTAATGCCATTTTTCATCACTTGGTTAGAAATATCATAAGGTAGTTCATGTGCTTCGATTTTTAAATCAGCAGTGGTCATAACACTTAGCATGTTACCAAACATTAGGCTCATATCTTTATAAGAGTGTTGATACATACTAGTAAGTGAACCTGAATAAACTAAGGCGGCTGATCCCATATCTTGAGAGCCTAAAATACCTAAGCGCACAGCAGGAATTAATGACCACTGTTCATTCATTGGGTAATTGAGGGTTGCGCCAAATGAGGCTTTATAAGCTTTGCTACCATTCGTTTCAATATAGGAAAGTGGGCTGGATAATCTCAATTTCTTACGAGGATCTTCAAAATAATGGGTGTAAGCTAAGGGTAACGTTAATAAGTTTTTTTCGACACCATTGGAGGAAAAACGCCCTATTTCTAGTCCTATTTCTCGTTTGGTTTCCTTCTTTTTCTCGGCTTCTGCTTTTGTTTTTTTTTCTCCAGAAGTAGAAGCCATATCATAGGCAGCATCAAAATCAGCAGTTGCCATGGTTGACATTAAGCTATTTGGATTGCCTGCGACGGGATCAGAAGCTGTAGTAGCAACCATTTTTTGCAGCATTTTAGTTAAAATACCATCAGCATTATTTTCTATATACGCTTCAAAGTCATCTTCATTTTCTTGTCGAGTGTTAAAATTACTAAACGTTTTACTAATACCTAATGAAGGAACTTGAAAAGTTAGCGCAGAACTATTTGCTAAATAGTTAATAGAAGCACTAAGCCCTCTGATATTAAGCGTTGCATTAGCAGCGGATTGCTGTGTATAACCTACAATACTGTTAAAGCTTTGCTGTTCTACTGCATCAAAAAGATCTTCAATGGCTTCAAAGTTATTGGTAATTTCTTGATTTTCGGTGCTTCTCGTTACATCAAAATTACTAGCAGCATGGCTAGTAGCAGTAAAAATAAAAAAGACTAAAAAGGTAATAATTAAAGGGGATAATTTTTTCATGTTATAACAGCCTGTCGAAATATAAATACATTCATTAATGATGATAACTTATAAAATATGGTTAAGTTTAATAGTTTTGTTTTAATTTTTATAAGCTATTTAAAAATGTGATTGAAATTTTATTTTGTTTTTTTATCTTATTGTATTTTTTAATAGTTTGTTAGTGAGGGGTTTAAATAAATATAAAACAACAAAAAATGAGGAATCCTATCGGGTTAGACAGTCTAGCATTTTGGTGTTTTTTTGCAACAAGATAAATTTATAATGGTACATTGATACTTTTTGTTGATTAAAGTTTTGGCGTTATTCATAACAAACAAAAATAGTTTACCGTTTAAATTCTATCAGGTTCTGAGTGTAACGAGTTCTTGCTGATTTAAAAATAGTTCAGATGACTGGCTGGTTTCGTAAGTTATGAACAGTATTATCTGAATATCTCTATATCTCTATATCTCTATAAGAGATTATTTATGTGAATATTGTATATCTAGTTTTGTCGCCTTGATGGTGCTTATGGAATTAAGGAAATACAGTGTAAGCATTTAAATTATTTGTTTTTAATCTGCATTC
>DRMA01000138.1 GCA_011375245.1 Thiothrix sp.
GAATTATAGGGTTTCCACTAAGATCTTTGCCTTCTAGTTTCTTTTGTGCAGGATGTAAAAGGTTAATGCCTTTTGAATTGTAAAGAAAAAAATAGCCATCATTATTTTTATAGCCTGATTTTTTCAATAAGGGGCGTATTTTATCAAGTGCAGTTTGCTCATTTAACACAGGTGTGTTGATGACTAGTTCGATAGCACCTTTTAGCAAGTTTGTATAATTTTCAGTTTCTTCTTTCTTAGCGTCCATTAGCGGGTTACGAAAGGTTTGCATTTCTTGACTGGATAATATCTCAACTTGATAGCTGGTAATCAGCAACATAGCCCCTGTAATGAGTAGCAAGGGGAATAAGGCATAAAGAATTATTCGTGTTTTAAAAGGCATAAGGAAAGCAGTTTACTATATATCGTAGAAATAATAGACGTGAATGCCACCTACAGGTGTCTAGATAGATCTTCAGACAATTACTTCACTCTTACGAATTCAGCAAGTCATGTTAAAAATAATCCACATGACTGGATGGCTGGGCTTGTTAGCGTGAATATAATTATCTGAAGCTCTATACATCTACTTCACTTTCTTAAACTCACCTGCTGTAAGTCGTGTGTGATAGTCTTGTATGAGTGTTTTTACTTTTGGCATTAGTAGATATAAGCCAATAATATTAAACACGGCCATCGCAAAAATCATCGCATCAGAGAAGTCGATTACTGAGCCTAAGCTCATTGAAGCACCAATAACAATAAAGACACAGAAAATAGCTTTAAAGATAAGCTCTTTAACCTCACCTTCACCAAATAAATATGTCCATGCTTTTAGTCCATAATAAGACCATGAAATCATTGTTGAAAAGGCGAATAGTACTGCCGCTAAAGCAAGTATATAACTAAAACCGCTCCATTGGCTTTCAAACGCTTTTGAAGTAAGTTCGATACCTTTTAAATAGCCTTCTTGTCCTTCAGGAATCCAAGAGCCAGTAATAATAATGACCAGTGATGTCATGGTACAGATAATCACCGTATCAATAAATGGCTCAAGTAAGGCGACATAGCCTTCGGTAACAGGGTGTTTCGTTTGTACCGCAGAGTGGGCAATTGCTGCTGAACCAACACCTGCTTCATTAGAGAAAGCAGCACGCTTAAAGCCCTGTATTAATGCGCCAACAGCCCCCCCTGCAACCGCAACAGGAGCAAAAGCACCTTCAATAATAGCGGAGAAAGCAGCGCCAACAGCACTAATATTGACTACAATGATAAATAATGCCGAACCGACATACATAACAACCATGAACGGTACGATTTTTTCGGTGACTCGTGCAATGGATTTAATTCCACCAATAAGCACCACACCCACCAATGCGGCCATCATTAAGCCAAAGATAAACCCATTATCCTTAAAGAAAGGGATAATATTGGCGACTTGTTGCGCGGATTGATTGGCTTGGAACATATTGCCGCCGCCTAATGAGCCACCAATACAGAAAATAGCAAAGATAACGGCAAGTACTTTACCAAAGCCTCCCATGCCACGCTCTGCTAGACCTTTAGATAAGTAATACATGGGACCACCTGATACCGTGCCATCAGCATACTCATTACGATAATGCACCCCTAATGTACATTCAGTGAATTTTGAGGTCATCCCTAATAAGCCTGCTAAAATCATCCAAAAGGTTGCTCCAGGGCCACCAATAGCTATTGCAACACCAACACCTGCTATATTACCCAAACCAACTGTGCCTGATAACGCAGTGGTGAGCGCCTGAAAAGGGGTGACCTCACCTTTATCGTTGGGATCAAGATAATCGCCACGAACGATTTCAATAGAATGTTTGATGCCTCTAAATTGAATAAATTTAAAGTAAATAGTGAAGGTGCTTGCAGCAATGACCAGCCATAACACGATCCAAGGAAAAGCAATGCCAAACAGCGCTTCTGAATAGGGTAGCGGTGAAAAAATGGCATTGACAAAGGGTGATAAAATCGGAGTCATTAACTCATTGATTTTGTCGTCAAGTGATTTTTCAGTATTGTCAGCATTTTCAGCGAATGCTGAAACGGATGTAAAAATCAGTCCTAGTAGTGAAAAAAGGAAGTATTGAATAGATTTCATAAATATTATTTTGATTGAATGGATTGGAAAAAGAAAAGCCCATACAGTAAAACCATAAACAATCATAATTAATATGGCTTGTTTAAGATAGATAAATTTGACGGGTGAATTGCGAATAAAATATGAAGAAGTGAGTAAATAATTAGGCATGATTTTCAAAATATATCAAATATTATAAATAAATTTTATTGTTGTTCTCTTGGTTTTTAGCCATCCTAATGGATCAATACTTCAGACAATTTTTATAGATTAAAGCGCTACGCGGCGTTTAAAATAAGGCTTGTTTATGGATCGGTTGTCACCTAGGATTTAGTTGATAGTCCTATACGAAAAATGTTCAGCAATCAAGGTTATCCAGCGATGTTATTGATTATTGCTTAATGGTCTGTGGGGTTTCTAGTGCATTTGTTCCTGTAACTTTGTTACTGACAACTCCTTGGTTTTATAGTCATAAAGGGTATGTTATTTTAGCCTATTACAGCGAGGTTTACCCCTGTTGCTAGCCATTCTTTTTGGACAGATTATTTGTCCCACTATCGTATCTTTTCAGATGGTTACTTCTATGACGTGTTTTCAACAGGCTCTACAATTTCTTTTTTATTTTTTCCTACTATTACTGTTTATAACAAAGGCAAGTTGTGCCGCTGAACCATGTTATAGCGAAGAACTCTGTTATGCCGCAGAGCCATGCCCTCCTCAAAAAACACAGATTAAAATAGGTGTACTGAGTCATCGTGGTAATACGCTTACTTTAGAAGCATGGCAGCCTACAGCCGCTTATCTTTCACAAAAACTACCTGCCTATGAATTTATTATTAAGCCATTAGATTTCGACAAAGTTGATATGGCTGTGGAAAAAGATGAGGTTGACTTTGTTTTAGTGAATCCAGGTATGTATGTGAATCTTGAGTATAAGTACCGTGTTTCACGTTTAGCGACGATGAGTAATCTACGGGGGAATGCATCTTATAAAGTGTTTGGCGGGGTTATTTTTGTGCGGCGTGACCGTACGGATATCAATACCTTGGAAGATATACGCGGTAAGCATTTTATGGCAGTGGATAGAGTTTCTTTAGGTGGATTTCAAATGGCATGGCGTGAGTTGAATGCCAAGGGTATTCATCTTTATCGTGATATGGCAAGTGTGGAATTTGGTGGTACACATGATGATGTGGTTAATGCGGTTGTTGATGGTGATGTTGATGTAGGTACAGTGCGTACCGATATTTTGGAACGTATGGCATTAGAGGGGGATTTAGATTTGTCCGTTATTCGTATTATTAATTTACAAGAAATCTATACCTTTCCGTTTCGTCATAGTACGCGTCTTTATCCCGAATGGCCTTTTAGTAAGGTGCAACAAACATCTGATGATCTAGCAAAAAAAGTAGCGTTGGCATTGTTTAAAATGCCGCACAATCATCCTGCGGCACAAGCTGGGAAGTATGCAAGTTGGGATTTGCCATTAGATTATCAAGAAGTACATGCTTTATTTCAAGAATTGAAATTGCCCCCTTATGATGAAATTGCCAAATTTACCTTAGAAGACGCGATAAAAAAATATTGGTATTGGACATTATTGGCATTGTTGACATTGTTTGTAATGGGACTAGTTATTTCCAGTGTGATAAAAAGAAATAAACGGCTTAAACGCGCTCAACATCGTATGGAAAGGCATTATAAACGCTTGTTGAATTCTGTGGGGGATGGGATTTATGGTGTTGATTTAAAAGGGAACTGTACCTTTGTTAATAAAGCGATGGAGCGTTTAACAGGATGGTCATCCTATGAGTTGATTGGCTGTAACCAGCATGTAGTGTTACATCATACACATGCTGATGGTTCACAATATCGTGTTGATGATTGCCCTGTTTTTATGACAATGAAAGATCATGCTGCACGTTATGTTGATAATGATCTTTTTTGGAAAAAAGACGGTACAGCAATTGCCGTTGAATATAGTTGTACTGCAGTGCGAGGTGGGGGAAATGATGTCATTGGTAGTATTGTTGTTTTTCGTGATATTACTGAACGTAAGCAAATTAAAGAGAAAAATCGTGAGCATCAGCAGCAATTAGCACATGTCGCACGTTTGAGTATTTTAGGGGAGATGGCATCAGGGATTGCGCATGAACTCAATCAGCCTTTAACGGTTATCAATAATTATGCCCGTGCTTGTGTGCGTATGCTGGACTCGAATCAAGGTAATGGTGAACAGTGTACAAGCGTCATGGAAAAAATTTCTTCACAAGCGGAACGGGCTGGCGCTATTATTAAACATATGCGACATTTTGGGCATAAAAATTTACCTGATAAGCGTGCAGTGAAAATAGCACGTATGTTTGATGTGGTACTGGAGTTAATGCACTGGGAAATAGAGCGCAAAGAAATTAATTTTACACTAAAGCTTGATCCATCCGTTATATGGGTATTCGCGCAAGATACACAAATTGAACAGGTCATTGTTAATTTAGTCCGTAATGCCATTGATGCGATGGCGTGTAGTATGGTTGAGGAGAGAGAGCTTGTTGTTCGGACTACGCGTAAGCCTGATGATCAAGTAGAAATTCGCGTTATTGACTCAGGAGCAGGGTTAGATGAGACGGTTATGGAGCATATTTTTGATCCTTTTGTAACAACTAAAGAGACAGGGATGGGGCTGGGCTTGTCAATTAGCCAGGGGATTGTTGAAGCTCATGGAGATTATATTAGGATTGAAAAAAATGAGGATAAGGGTGTGAGTTTTATCTTTCATTTGCCCATTGTGGAGTTGGAGTAAATGGGATTGTGGTGAAAAAACACAGGAATTATTATGAGTGAACAGGTTACTGTCTTTATTGTTGATGACGAAGAAGAAATTCGTGAGTCGTTAAAAATGCTTATTGAATCCGTGGGGTTGAAGGTGGAAATGTATGATTCTGCACAAGCGTATTTAGACAATTTTGATTCAACACGATTGGGGTGTTTGATTTTGGATATACGTATGAAAGGAATGAGTGGTTTAACCTTGCAAGACACGTTGAATAAAAAGCCACTACATCCGCCCATTATTATTATTACAGGGCATGGTGATGTGCCAATGGCAGTACGTGCAGTGAAAGCAGGGGCTTGTGATTTTTTGGAGAAGCCATTTAATGAACAGCGTTTACTCGATAGTATTCATCTAGCGATTGAAAAAGATGCGAAACAACGTGGTAAAGTCTTGCAGCGTGCAGAAATTCAACAGTGTGTTGATCAACTGACTAAACGTGAAAGAGAAGTTATGGAGCTTATTGTTGCTGGGATGCTGAATAAAAATATTGCTTTTGAACTTAATATTAGTCAATCAACGGTTGAGACGCATCGTGCTCGTGTGATGGAAAAAATGCAGGCAAAAACCTTGTCTGATCTTATGCGAAAAATTATTTCATTGCGTCAGCTATAATATAAAAAGGATGAATGGCACTATTTATTTGATGTTAAGTACCATTCTTATGATTACTATAAAAAATTATTTTAATTAGTTCTTTTTATGGGGGAAAACCGCCATAGATACGATGATATATTCCCATTTACAAAACGGGGTAAAACGCGCAAAATGCACAAAGTTACTTAGGTCAGATGCTTTATGATAATTTTTATTTATCAGTCAAGCAGTATCTTTACCTTGGTTGAAATACTTCATCAATTACTGAAACTCACTATGGGGAGGAACTATGGTCCACGTCGGTAAATATCTAAAAGAGGTTACGCTTGCGGCATCGCTATGTTTAGTAAGCTTGTCCGTTCCATTTTATTCCGCAACGGCTGCTGAGGCTACTGAAGCTGCTCCTAGCGCTCTCGATGGAAAAGCGATTGCTTTTGATAGAAAGAAAGGAAATTGTCTTTCTTGTCATATGATTGCAGGTGGAGATATGGCAGGTAATATTGCACCACCTTTAATCGCAATGAAAGCACGCTTCCCTGATAAAGCGGTATTGCGTGCGCAAATCGCAGATGCAACAGTTAAAAACCCTGCATCATTTATGCCTCCGTTTGGTCGTCATCAAATTCTGTCTGAAAAGGAAATTGATGCGGTTGTTGACTTTATTCACGCGCTATAAGGTGGGGTTATTGTGAATCTATCATTTGTAAAAAAAGTAGTAACAGCAGGTTCAGTTTGTTTGTTGTTGAGTGGTATGAGCAGTGCTTATGCGGATGCAGCGGCTGATGTGACGCGTTTTCAAGGCTATTTCCTGAACAAGTTTAAAGATAAAAAAGTCGATGGCAAGCCAATAACATTGCAAGATTTTGCTGATGGTGTCTATGCTATTGATGAAACTTCTCGTGAGACATGGAATGAAATTGAAGAAATGCCTCCTTATGAAATCCATATTGATGAAGGTAAAGCAATGTGGGAGAAGCCGTTTGCTAATGGTAAGAGCTATGCGAGCTGTTTTGCTGATGGTCCTGCTATTGCAAATAAATATCCTCACTGGGATAAAGAAAAATCAATGGTCATAACGTTACCTTTAGCGCTTAATAATTGCTTAAAAGCGAATGGTGAAAAACCATTAAAATATAAGAAAGGCAGTATTAATAATATTCTTGCTTATATTGCTTTTGAATCAAGAGGGCAAAAAATTGATGTTAAAGTTCCTAGTGATGATCCTAAAGCTGTTGCAGCGTACAACAAAGGTAAGCAATTTTGGTTAGCACGACGTGGACAACTCAATATGTCTTGTGCTGCTTGTCATGCACAAAATTCGGGATTAAAAGTACGGGGTGATCTTTTGAGTCCAGCATTGGGTCAAGTGACACATTTCCCTGTATACCGTGCAAAATGGGGTACGGTAGGTACATTACATCGTCGTTTTAGTGGCTGTAATAAGCAGGTTCGTGCAAAACCGTTTAAAGCGCAAGGCGAAGAATACCGTAATTTAGAGTATTTCCTAACTACGATGAGTAATGGTCTTAAGCTGAATGGCCCTAGCTCACGTAAATAAGAGGAGAATGACATGACGATAACAATGAAAAGTAGAATAGCAGTGGCAGCAACACTTGCCTTAGGCTTACTTGTAGCAACACCTGTGGTAACGGCTGCTGATGATGCAGTTGCAACCGCCATTACTGAAGCTAAAGCTGCACAAAAGAAAGCCGCCTCAGTGGGTGGTGAATGGAAAAGTGTGGGTAAGTTCATTAAAAAAGCAGAAGCGGCAGCGAAGAGTGGTAATACTAAAAAAGCGCTCAAGCTTGCCAAGAAAGCTAAATTCCAGTCTGAAGCTGGGTATAAGCAGGCAAAAAATCAGGAAGAACTAGCAAAGGAGTTTCCTGATTATTTGAAGTAAGTTAAGGGTTAGCTATAGCCTAAAACTTATTACACGACTGGCCACAAAATAATGATTACTGGGAAATAGTTAGTTCAAAATAGATCGCTAATCACGATAACGTACCTTGTGAATGTACAAAGTATGATCATAATGTACGATCCTTCCTAACTATTTTGACAAAGCGCGTTTCGATCATTGTTTTTTGTGGCCTTTTTTTATCTAAAATTTATGTTTTTTTTGGCTATCAGAGTATAGATAGAATGCTTTAAAACATGAGTTTACTAAGTCATTATATGTAATAGGAAGTAATTCAATGCCAACAATGAATAAACGTACCTTTTTAAAATTAGCTGCGATGGGGGTTGCGGGCACAGCAGCAGGCTCGCTGCCATTATTCATGCACAATGCCTATGCTAGTGAAAAAATGCCAAAAGGTTTTTACAGTTTGCCAAAAAAAGGGCAAGCACGTATTTTGCATATGACTGATTTACATGGTCAGTTATTGCCAGTCTATTTTCGTGAACCCAATGTCAATTTAGGTGTGGGTGTTGCTAATGGTCGTCCACCACACATTGTGGGCAAAAAATTACTCGAAAAAATGAAGTTACCTTTAAATGGACCTGAAGCCTATGCGTATACTTACTTAGATTTTTTAACTGCTGCTAAAAAATACGGCAAAACAGGTGGTTATTCGCATATCAAAACCTTGCTGGATAGCTTACGCAAAGATGCAGGTGGTGTTGAGAATACCTTAACCCTTGATGGTGGTGATTTGTGGCAGGGGTCTGGTACGTCGTTGTGGACTCGTGGTGTTGATATGGTAGAGGCATCCAATATTTTGGGGGTCAATGTCATGGTTGGTCATTGGGAATTCACGTATGAAGAACAAGAAGTATTAAGCAATGTCGCTTTGTTTAAGGGGGATTTTATTGGTCAGAATGTGAGGGTTAAAGATGACTCGTTAATGGATGATAAATATACTGAATTAGTTGAAAAAAATAAGGGGCTTGGGTTGTTTAATGAGGATAATGGTAATGCCTTTCAACCGTATGTCATGAAAAAAATTGGTGGCAAACGTATTGCCGTGGTTGGGCAAGCCTTCCCTCGTACTGCCAATGCCAATCCCCCTGAGTTTTTCCCTGATTGGTCATTTGGCTTACGTGAAGACGATATGGCGGCTTTAGTGAAGAAAATTCGTACTGAAGAGAAGCCTGATGCAGTGATTTTGCTCTCACATAATGGCATGGATGTTGATATTAAGATGGGCGAAAATATTGCTGGTCTTGATGCGGTATTTGGTGGTCATACTCATGACGGTATGCCACGTCCCATTGAAGTGAAGCGGAAAGATGGAAGTCGTTGCTTGGTAACCAATGCGGGTTCAAATGGCAAATTTGTTGGTGTGATGGACATTGATGTTAAAAGTGTTGGCAAAGTCGAAATGCATTATAAAATGCTCCCAGTGATTACCGACTGGTTGCCTGCTGATAAAGAAATGGAAGCCTATATCACGCAAATGCGTAGTAAGAAATATGACGACAAGATCATTGAAGCACGTAATAAAAAATTCCACTTCAATAAGGCACGTGTTGGTAAAACCTATGATGAAATTCTTACCGAAAAGTTAGCCATTGCTGATCGTACTCTTTACCGTCGTGGTAACTTTATGGGGACTTGGGATCAGGTATTATGTAATGCCTTGCGCGAAGAATATAAGGCTGATATTGCATTATCAGCAGGTGTACGTTGGGGAACATCAACACTGAAGGGCGATTGGATCACGATGGAAGATGTGATGACACAGTGTTCAATGACTTATGCCGAAACCTATGTTATGGATATGAAAGGTAAGGAGTTATTAGAAATGTTGGAGCAAGTTGCGGACAATTTATTTGACCCTGATCCTTATCTTCAATCAGGGGGGGATATGGTGCGCGTGGGCGGTTTGGATTATACCATTGAACCAGCGAAGAAATTATATTCACGTATTACTGAAGCTCGTTTAGATAATGGTGACAAGATTGAAGCGGATAAGACTTATAAAGTAGCAGGCTGGGCAACGGTTAACCGTACACCTGATGGTCGCTTATTATGGGATATTACCCGCGACTATATCCTGAAAAACAAAGGCAAAGATGATGTATTGAGGTTGAAGAAGATCAATCGTCCTAAGTTGTTAGGGGTGAGTGATAATGTTGGCTTGGCTGATTATGCAGGTGAAACAGGCTAAGTTTTTGTAGCACTTTTGAGTAAGGGGCAATCATTTGTGGTTGTCCTTTTCTGTTTATGGGTTTGTTCTTACCTATCTTTTTTTCCAGTGCAACATCAAGACCAAGCCAACAATTGCTCCGCCAACATGGACAAAGTGGGCTACGTTTTTATCAAATACGCCAAGTCCTGTTACTCCCGAAAACACATCTAAGGCAATGACTGCGGGGATAAAATACTTCAGCATAATCTGCCACTGCGGTAAAATAAACGGTAGTTTTGCTTGTGGAAACGTCATAATAAAAGCGACTAACACACCATAAATAGCACCTGATGAACCAACGAGTGGCATCGTATAAATATCAAGGAGTATGGCGATATCAGCATTATGGGCTTTTAGTGTAGAACTATACATACCTGTGGTTAGTGTTTGTTCAATGTTAGCCGTGGCAACACCAAGATTAATAAGGTCGTTATAGGTTTGGCTAAATTGATAATAATTAATGAGCGTATAAATAGCGGCAGCCCCAATCCCTGAGATAAGGTAAAACAATAAAAACTGACTATTCCCCCACACCTTTTCTAATTTGCTGCCAAAAAGCCATAAAGCTAGCATATTGAAGAGTAAATGTGGCACGTTATCATGAATAAATAGATGGCTTAGGTATTGCCAGAAGTTAAAGGATGTATTTTCTGGGAAATAGAGGTCAAGCGTATTAAGCGCGCTGGATTCCCATAAGGTACTTACAAGAAAGAGTAGGATATTGGCGAGGATTAAAAGAGTGACGCTACTGTAAAGTTTGCCCATATTTGCCTATAGCAGAGTGTTTTCGGTTTTTCGTTGTCAGTTTTGTAGGGGATTTGCATCTATGTAGAGAACCAGATAATTGCGTTCACAGATTAGAAGCAAGTCATGTGCGTTATTTTTTAATCAGTAGTTGTTTGAACCTATATATCCCCATGTTTTTAACAAGTCATTCGGCATGGTTCAATATAAGGTAACACTTTTGTAGCCTTGATGTAGCTTGCGGAATCAAGGAAATATATTGTAACTATCTAAATTATTTGTATTTCACCTGCATTCCGCAAGCTCCATACAGGCTACGCTGTTGTTACGTTGTGATCTACATTTCTGAATCACGCCAGTCATTCGTTTGATGAAAAAATGATCTTATTAAAAACACTAAAGGGGGTAATGGTTGTTACGAGCTTTTCAATAATCGTGTTTTTTCTCGATTCCAATCACGTTCTTTTTCTGTGGCGCGTTTATCATGGTTTTGCTTGCCTTTGCCAAGTCCAATTTCAAGTTTGACGCGGTTTTTATTCCAATAGAGACGCAAGGGTAAAATACTATACCCTTTCTGATCAACAGATGCCTTTAGACGTGCTAGTTCATAGTCATGTAAGAGTAATTTACGCGCACGGGTTGGATTAGGATTAATGTGAGTTGAGGCAGAAAGTAACGGTGAAAAATGCGAACCAACCAGCCATGCTTCACCTTTTTTTAGCGTAACATAACCTTCTTTTAGTTGCACTCGACCTTCGCGTAAACTTTTTACTTCCCAGCCTTCCAGCACCATGCCTGCCTCTTGCGTACTCTCAATCGAGTAGTTAAAGCGAGCAATTTTATTTAATGCGATAGTAAGACCACCAAGGCCTTTTTTCTTTTTTCGTTTAGCCATGTAAACATTATAACGCAAAATTGTAGTTTTATGTTGAGGGTTACTTATTCTCATCATGTGATTCTTGTTATGATGGCAACATTGAAAATTAATAAAAGGAAAATGCTGAATGCCGTCGATTAGTCGAAGTGCATTGGTTCCCTATAGTACGGAACAAATGTTTAAAATTGTTGATGATGTTGAGCAGTACTCGACGTTTTTGCCGTGGTGTGGTGCATCAGAGGAAATTAAGCGCACTGATGCGAGTGTTGAAGCATCAGTGACAATTGCCAAAGGGGCGATTCATAAAAAATTTGTCACCTTAAATGAAACTCAGCCTTATTCGGTCATTGAGATGAAATTATTAGAAGGGCCGTTTAAGCATTTACATGGTTATTGGCGTTTTGAAGATTTAAAAGGGCAAGCTTGTAAGATTTCGCTTGAATTGGATTTTGAGTTTTCTAACCGCTTGGTAAGTATGGCAATTGGTTCTATTTTTAACCAAGTTGCTAATACGTTAGTTGATTCTTTTGTTGCTCGTGCAAAAGAGTTGCATGGGGTATGACAAAGGAAAAAAGTACGATTGCTATTGAAGTTGCTTATGCATTACCACAGGAGCAGACATTATTAGCACTTAATGTTGCTAAAGGAAGTACAATTAAACAAGCTATTTTACAATCAGGAATACTTGAAAAATATCCTGATATTGATATAAACAGCGTTAAAGTGGGAATCTTCGGCAAATTGAAAAAAATGACTGATAGTGTACGAGAAATGGATCGGATTGAGATTTATCGCCCGTTAATTGCTGACCCAAAAGAAGTTAGAAAGAAACGTGCTGCCGCAGGGAAAAAAATGAAAAAAGGTGCTAAGTGAGTTAACTACTTTTTCTATAAATTAAAGATCAACAGGAATACAGGATGAATATTGCGTTTTTAGGCTTGGGTACTATGGGATTTCCAATGGCTGGGCATCTTGCTGCTGCGGGTCATGAAATGGTGGTTTACAATCGTACTCAATCTGTTGCAGATAAATGGAATGAACAATATAAAGGCTGGAAGGCTGCAACGCCTGCAGAGGCTGTGCAATTTTGTGAGGTAGCCATTACGTGTGTTGGTAATGATAAAGATGTGCGTGAGGTCTATCAGGGGGAGCAGGGGATTTTTGCCAGTATTCCAGAAGGTGTCACGCTAATTGATCACACCACTACCTCAGCAACCCTTGCACAAAAACTGGCTAGTCAAGCAGCAGAAAAATCAAATGCTTTCTTGGATGCGCCTATTTCAGGAGGGCAAGCAGGAGCAGAGCAAGGGTTGTTAACGATTATGGTGGGGGGGGATGAATCTGCACTTAAAAAAATTGAGTCATTATTGGCAAACTATGCCGCAGCTATTAAATATATTGGTGAATCAGGTGCTGGACAGCACTGTAAAATGGTTAACCAACTTTGTGTGGCGGGTGTACTGCAAGGGCTGGCTGAGGGATTAACATTTGCAAAAAAAGTAGGTATTTCATCAGATGTTATCCTTGATGCTTTACAACAGGGGGCAGGAAGTTCATGGCAGATGGAAAATCGCACTCATACGATGATGGCAGGTGAGTTTGATTTCGGTTTTGCTATAGATTGGATGCGTAAGGATTTAGATATTTGCCTGAATGAAGCGGCAAAAATGGGGTTGACATTACCATTGGCTGAGTTAGTTGATGCTAATTATCAGGAGTTACAGGCGCGTGGTTATAGTCGCTGTGATACCTCAGTATTGATTAAGCAGTTTGATAATGATCATTATAAAAAATAACAAGAAGCACTCACCTCTCTGAAAAACTCTCGTTTTTACCTAAATTACTATACATGCATATTACAGAAAACCAATCTTTACAGTCTTACAACTCATTTGGCGTGGCAGCAAAGGCGCGTTATTTTACGGTTATTAAGTATGATGATGATGTGGCTGAGTTGGTGAAATGGTTAAAGCAACATCCATTATTGCCTTATTTATTAGTGGGGGGAGGGAGTAACTTACTCTTTACTAAAGACTATCAAGGGTTAGTTATCCATATTGCATTAACGGGGAAGCAGGTTGTTGCCGAAGATACGGAATCGACTTATATACGTGCTGCAGCAGGGGAAAATTGGCATGGTTTTGTTTTGTGGTCAATTGCACAAGGTTATGCGGGGTTAGAAAACTTATCGTTGATTCCTGGTACGGTGGGTGCAGCACCTGTGCAAAATATTGGTGCGTATGGTGTGGAATTAACCGATTGTTTTTTCCAGCTAGAAGCGGTTGATTTGCAAACAGGAAAAATGCGTGTTTTTGATCATGCTGCTTGTGAATTTGCATATCGTGATAGTTATTTTAAATCGGTTGCGCATGGTGGTTATCTTATTGTCTCAGTTACGTTTCGTTTGTTGAAAAAGCCGCAATGGAAAATGCACTATGCGGATATTGCCAGACAACTAGGAAATCAAGTACCAACTGCACAGCGTATTAGTACGATTGTTATAAGTATTCGCCAAAGTAAATTACCTGATCCAGCTGTGTTGGGTAATGCTGGGAGTTTTTTTAAAAACCCATTAGTGGAAAAACAAACATGGCTGTTGTTAAGAGCAAGTTTTCAAGATATGCCAGCTTATGAACAGCTTGATAAGCGTTATAAGCTACCAGCAGCTTGGTTGATTGATCAATGCCATTGGAAGGGATATCAGCAAGGTGATGCAGGTGTTTATGCTAAACATGCACTTGTCTTAGTCAATCATGGTACGGCAACAGGAGAGGAATTATGGTTATTAGCACAGCAAATTATTGACTCTGTTCAGGAAAAGTTTGGGATAACGTTAGAACCTGAACCGAGTGTTATCAATTAGAAC
>DRMA01000139.1 GCA_011375245.1 Thiothrix sp.
AGAACAAAAATTAGTGGCTGATGAAAAAGTGTGGCTAGAGCAAGTGCGAGCCTTTTATTTATATTAATTTATCAGAGAGGTGAGTGCCGCTTAAATAATAAGTGGCACTTGCCGAAGAATGGTCTGAGAAGTTTGATGTTTTTAACCAATAATAATAGTCGTATTATTAAATACCACTTTGTCATCTTTTTTTATTTTCTTTCGTTTTTGAATTTCGCGCTTACCATTGAGAAAAACATGCCCATTGCTGATGGCTAGCTTTGCCTCGCCACCACTAGAAACAAGGCTTTCTAGCTTTAATAGTTTATAGAGTTCAATATAGTCAGAACGTAATTCAAAGCTAAGCGTTTCAGTATTCATCAGTTAGTTATCATCTTAGAGTTTATATATGGGAGCAACCACAAAAAGGTGTGTTTTGTATGATTTATTTGTCTGGTTTCAGGTAATAAAAAGCACCACTTGCTATTAGTACTATTAGTGCTAGTAATGCAAGGATGATAATTACCGTATACTTTTTATTATTTCCTTGGTTTTTATTGGTTATAGAGAGTCCTGTAATAGTAAGCTTTTTTTCTATTGATAATGCTGATGCTGATGCTGATGATGACGTGTCATTCTCTTGTTCTGTTTGTGCGGTTAGTGTTTCTTTAATGCTATCTTCTAGTAAGGTTTCATGCAGAATGTTGAATTCCTCTTCCCATGCTTTAATACTAGAGGGGCGTTGTGTTATAGAAAGCTGGAGCGCATGATCAATCGCAGCTAGAAAATGTACTGAATAGTTATTTTGAGCGATAAGGCAAGCAGGTGTTAGAGGATCGCTGCTATTCTGTTTTAGTGTGGTGTTGAGGCGGACTATAGAGGGTGTAGGTATTATGCCTGTTGTAAGTTGGTATAAAATAGCACCTATTGCATAAATGTCAGTCCATACACCTTGTTTTTCAGTGTCATGATGCTGCTCGTAAGCTGTGTAATTTGTTGGTGATGGCTGAGGGCTATTTTTATGCCCTAAGAATAGGTTTTTTGGTGTGCCTAGATGGGTAATGACAGGTTGTTGTGTGTCATGATCTATAATAATTGTTGAGGGAGTGAGGTCACCATGTAAGTAGCCTGCTTGGTGAATGGTACTGAGACTTGCTAATAAAGGCTCAAGCAGCATTACTATCTCATTTTCAGTAAACTTTCTATTTTGTGCGTAGGTTTGTAATGTGCTGCCGTTTATGTAAGCGGATATTTTATAAAGTGTGTTATTAGTATTGATAGATGCTTGAATGCTATTGATATTGGGGTGTTCAATAGCCATAAGGGCATTTATTTCCTGACGATAATGCGATAAGCCCCATTCATAATCATATTTACAATTAGGTCCTTTTAACAGGACATGATTGTTGCTTCTATCACGTAAGGCAAGATGTTTTGGTAAGTATTCGACAATAGTTACCATTTCTTGTTGCGCTGTTGAAGCAAGGTAGGTCAAGCTCATATTATCTTCTGCCAGTGTCTGGATGATGTGATAATGTTCTAGCTTGTAGCCTTTAGGCAGTGCATTGGGGAATTTTAGATGATTGTCCAACATGATAATGTTCTTTATTAATCGTGTTTTTAAGGGTGTTGCATTTTACTGATGCACTATACTGATTTATATTTTTATTTATTTATCAGCATTTTAGTGTGTATTTAGTTTGAGGGCATGATAGCAAGTAGTTTGTCCTTAGATATAGTGTCAATGAATGTCGTATTAAAGCGTCTGGTTCTATAATACACCTAAATAACGTCTCTATAGTAGTTTTCATATTCATGTCACTAAATTGATAAACGTGCTTCTGTTAGTGTTTTTCGTTATTATGCTTCGCGATCTAAATTGACACTGGAAACTCCTTATGGAAAAGCTCGTTATTCATGGCGGTAAGCAGCTTAATGGTGAAGTTGTTATTTCTGGCGCTAAAAATGCGGTGTTGCCGCTATTAGCTGCAACACTCTTGGCCGATGGTAAAATGACCATTAAGAATGTACCTCGTCTACGTGATGTGAATACTACTATTAAGTTGCTCGAAGGTATGGGTGTAACGGTGAGTGTTGATGATGACTATAATATTACAACGGATACAAGATCAATAACGTCTTATTGTGCGCCTTATGAACTGGTTAAAACCATGCGTGCTTCTATTCTTGTTTTAGGGCCTACTTTAGCGCGTTATGGCGAAGTTGAGGTGTCATTGCCAGGAGGATGTGCGATTGGTTCGCGCCCCGTCAATATTCATCTTTCTGGTTTAGAGGCAATGGGCGCTAGTATTAGCGTCGAAGAGGGCTTTATTCGTGCCAAGGCAAAGCGCTTAAAAGGGGCGAATATTGTCATGGAAAAAGTCACGGTTACTGGCACAGCAAACTTGTTAATGGCAGCAGTATTAGCGGAAGGTGTAACAACATTAGATAATGCAGCACGCGAACCTGAAGTGACTGATCTTGCTAACTGTTTGAATAAAATGGGAGCAAAAATTTCAGGTATTGATACCACTTCTTTGCGTATTGAAGGTGTGGATAGGTTGCAAGGTGTTGAATATACTGTGCTACCTGATCGTATTGAAACAGGTACTTATCTTGCTGCTGCTGCAATTACAGGAGGGAAAATAAAGGTACTCAACGCAGCACCTTCGACATTAGAAATAGTATTACAAAAATTTCGTGATGCAGGTGCGCTTATTACGACAAGTACTGATTGGATTGAGTTAGATATGCAGGAACGTATCTTAAAATCAGTGGATATTACCACTGAACCCCATCCTGGTTTTCCAACAGATATGCAAGCACAATTTATGGCAATGAATAGCTGTGCGCGAGGCATTAGCGTTATTACCGAAAATATTTTTGAAAACAGAATGATGCATGTTGCTGAGCTAATGCGTATGGGCGCTAATATTCGTCTTGAAGGGAATACGGCCATTGTTGCAGGCATGCCCGATTTATTTGGCGCACCCGTGATGGCTACTGATTTGCGGGCATCAGCAAGTCTGATCCTAGCAGGGTTGGCTGCTAACGGTAAAACCATCATTGATCGTATTTACCATACAGATCGTGGTTATGAAAAAATTGAAGTGCGTTTACAAAAACTAGGCGCAAACATTGAGCGAGTGAATGGATAACACATATGGATAACATATACGGATAATCGATAATGGCTGATGTAATTACCATTGCCCTTTCTAAGGGGCGTATTTTTAAAGAAACCTTACCACTTTTAAAAGTGGCAGGTATTGAACCGTTAGATGACCCAGAAACATCACGTAAATTGATTCTGGATACCACCCGAGACGATGTAAAAATTGTTATTATTCGTGCTACAGACGTGCCTGTATATGTGCAATATGGTGCTGCAGATATGGGAGTAACGGGTAAAGATGTACTAGTAGAACATGGTGGAGAAGGACTTTACGAATTGCTTGATTTACATATTGCTAATTGTAAATTGATGGTCGCAGGGCTTAAAAACCAACCATTGCCAGCAACAGGTGTAATAAAAGTAGCGACCAAGTTTGTTAATTGCGCCAAGCATTATTTTTCAGCTCAAGGTCGTCAAGTAGAAATCATTAAGCTATATGGCTCAATGGAATTAGCTCCTATTGTTGGTTTGGCCGATTGTATTGTTGATGTGGTTGATACAGGCAGTACGTTGGAAGCGAATGGTTTAGAGCCGATGGAACATATGTTTGATGTAAGCTCTAGAATGATTGTTAATGAAGCGAGTATGAAAATGCGTAATGCCACTATCCGTTCTTTATTAAAGCATATCGAGTCTGCGCTACAAAAGCCGTGTAACTAAGAACAACTTGACTAAAACGCTTAATATTATAAGCGCCCACTATAAATGAGTAATCATGATGGAAAATACCGATAACTTACGAATTAAGAATATTGAGGCGGTTGCTAACCCAGTCGATTTATTAAATGATTTGCCAGTGACTGAGACAGCAGCAGCAACTGTTGCTATAGCAAGAAACGATACCCATAAAATACTACATGGCGAAGATGATCGCTTGTTAGTGGTTGTCGGTCCTTGTTCCATCCATGATACTGATGCAGCACTAGAATATGCGCATTGGCTACTTAAATTACGTTATGAGTTTGCAGATACGTTACATATTGTGATGCGCGTGTATTTTGAAAAACCACGTACACGTATTGGTTGGAAAGGATTGATTAATGATCCTGATTTGACGGATACATTTGATATTAATAAAGGTTTACGTGTGGCACGTAAATTATTACTCGATATTTCTGATTTAGGTATGCCTGCGGCAACGGAGTATCTTGATTTGATTACGCCACAATATGTATCTGATTTAGTTAGTTGGGCTGCAATTGGTGCGCGTACCACTGAAAGTCAAGGGCATCGTGAGTTATCATCAGGTGTTTCTTGTCCAATTGGTTTTAAAAACGGTACCTACGGCAATATGAACATTGCTATTGATGCAATTGCAGCAGCTAATCGTGAGCATCGCTTTCTTTCCGTGACGCAAGAAGGGCATTCTGCAATTTTTACAACAACAGGAAATGAAGATTGTCATATTATTTTACGCGGTGGTCGAGAGCCTAATTATGATCAACAGAGTGTTGAGCGAGCAGTAGAAGAATTACGAAAGGCCAAACTCTCGCCTTGTTTAATGGTTGATATGAGTCATGCAAATAGTTGTAAAAATTATAAAAATCAAGCCAAAGTTGCAGCATCTATTGTTGAACAAGTAGAAAATGGTAGTTATGCTATTTGTGGTGTAATGATTGAAAGTCATTTGCAAGAAGGTCGGCAAGATGCGAAAGGTCGCCCTCTTGCTGATTTAGTTTATGGTCAAAGCATTACTGATGCGTGTATAGGCTTAGATGCTACAGCGCAGATATTACAACAGTTGGCTGAGGCAGTTAAGAAGCGTCGTGAGGTAAATAAAAATGCTAACAATTAATACACTGAATAAGCACGACGATAATTTTTGGACTGAGCTTGATCAGCAATTAGTATGGGATAGTGATATGGATCAAGGGGTGCTTGATACGGTTACTGCCATTATTGCTGATATTCGCCATCGAGGTGATGCTGCTGTGGTTGAGTATACACAACGCTTTGATCATCAAGATGTTGTAACAATGGCTGAATTGCTTATACCAAAAGAACGTTTACAGGCCGCACTAGAGGCTATTACCGCTAAGCAAAAAGAGGCATTAGTATTTGCGGCAGAACGTATTCGTGCCTATGCCCAGCATCAAAAAATAACGTCGTGGGAATATACCGAAGAAGATGGCTCCGTACTGGGGCAACAGATAACAGCGCTAGATAAAGTGGGACTGTATGTACCAGGAGGCAAGGCTGCGTATCCTTCGTCAGTGTTAATGAATGCGATTCCTGCCAAAGTGGCAGGTGTAGAAGAACTGATTATGGTTGTACCAACACCAGAAGGCAAGGTGAACGAGCTTGTTTTTGCAGCAGCAGCTATTGCTGGAGTGGATCAAGTGTATGCGATTGGTGGTGCGCAGGCTATTGCTGCCTTGGCTTATGGTACAGAAACCATTCCTCAGGTGGATAAAATTGTTGGACCAGGTAATATTTATGTGGCGACAGCCAAGCGGATGGTGTTTGGTACGGTTGGTATTGATATGATTGCAGGGCCTTCTGAAATACTGGTGATTTGTGATGGTAAGACAGATCCTGATTGGATTGCCATGGATCTGTTCTCACAAGCAGAACATGATGAAGATGCGCAGGCGATCTTAATTTCTGATGATGCTGAGTTTTTACAACGTGTAGAGCAGAGTATGAATGTTTTACTGGAAGAAATGCCACGTAAAGATATTATTACCTGTTCAATAGAAAGTCGTGGCTTGATGATTCAGGTTGAAAATATAGCAGAAGCAGTAGAGATTGCTAATCATATTGCTCCTGAGCATTTAGAGCTATCAGTAGATAATGCTGAAATCGTTGCAAAGCAAATTCGTCATGCAGGGGCTATTTTTATCGGGCGGTATACTGCGGAAGCATTGGGAGATTATTGTGCAGGACCAAATCATGTCTTACCAACCTCACGTACAGCAAGATTTTCTTCGCCATTAGGTGTGTATGATTTTCAGAAGCGTTCTTCATTGATTGCTTGTTCTACACGTGGTTCTGCGCGTTTAGGGAAGGTTGCAGCATTGTTAGCGTATGGCGAGGGTCTAACTGCTCATGCTCGTTCGGCAGAATATCGTGTAAATAATAAGGTCTAAGTTTTTATAGTGTAACCGTTAACCTAGCCAAGGACGGCGAGGTTTGCGGGTGTTTATTTGGTAGAGCTTAAGTTTTGGTTGTATTTCTAAGATAGAAAGTCTACCCAGTGTTTTACGAGTTCGATAGGCCGCACCTGTATCTAAGTAGCAAATATTACTAACATGTATGGGTTCTTTGACAGGTGTATGACCTAAAACTACAAGGTCAATGCCATCAACGCGTTCCGTTTTTTTCGTCACCTGATAATGTCGGTAGCGGTTTCTTGACCAAAGAATATAGTCACATAAATCTTCATCAGTATGTACTTTTTGTACAAAATGGCTCCATGATAAACCTTTGGGAATGTCGGCATGAACAATGCCTATGGTGCCAGAGTCCGTGCTTATTTCTCCAGCAAGTGGTAATTGTTTTACCCGTTCGCGAATAACTTCCCTTTCGTTATCATCAACGTTTAACCACCAGTCGCCGCCATTGTTTGTTGTCCAGCTTCTAAACATAGCTTCATTGTGTTTGGAGTCAATCAGCATTGCCTCATGATTACCCATAATGGCATGAAACCACGGTTTATCTAGAAACTCCAGAATACGGGAAGATTCAGGTCCACGATCAATAAGGTCGCCGACTGAAAAAACACGATCAATAATAGGGTTAAATTTCAAGTCTTTTAGTAGGTCTTCTAGAGCATAAAACATGCCATGGATGTCGCCTACTACAAAGTCTCTACCTACTTTATTGTAGGTGTAATGCTTGAACGGGGTATAACTCATTTGTGATAGTTTTATGAAGCCTAATGGAGGATGTTATGTATCTCATGATTTAGAGTACAATAATTTGTCGAGACACGTCATTCAACAATTGGGTATGGTACTACAAATAACCTACTCAAGCTTATTAAATTTTCTAAATTTGAGTATGATCTTTGCTCATTCGAGATGTTGTTTATGCTTTTTAGCCTTTAAAGAAAAATAAAATATAATTGCCTATGAATCGACAGCAGCTAGTAAAATATGCCCAACCCTTATGTGCGTTTATTCGTTTGGTTAAGTTAATCACTTCTATTGGCGTTGTTTTTGCGCTAATTTTCTACGGTTTGGCAATCAATAGCTATTTTAATCATGAGATGTATCAAGCCGTTTTTTTTGCTTCCATTGCATTTATCTCCTTTCATTGGTTAAGACGTTATGTGGTGAGTATAGCCAGCTATTTATTTCGCCGTGTAGAAGGAAATGATGAGGTTATGGACTTTATTGACCAGCAACTAGAAGGAAAACAACAACGTGATTTCTTTATTTTTCTTGACAAAGCCATGATGGCCATTAAAAAATAATGCATGAAACACATGACCTTTGTGTAATGGTAATAAGACCACCAGCAAAAATATTTTAACAAAATAATAAAGATGTTGTAGGGCGGATAAGGTACGCCATCCGCCGCATGGCTACGTAGCATGGTGGATGGCGTGCCTTATCCACCCTACGAAGTTATGCTCTATTTGTTAAAATAATTATGATCATCTACTTAGGAAGATTATTTACCTGATTCACTGTAGATGAATGAAAGGGTTAAGAGAAGCCAGCCAATAATAAATGACAAGCCACCAATAGGCGCAGTCATGCCAAATAATTTATTAGCAGTGAAAACATAAAGGTAAAGGCTGCCTGAGAAGAACATTATGCCAATTATAAAAGCAATGCCAGCGGCCTTTAATAAGCGCGAAGTAGAGAAAGTGTGCATCAACATTCCTGTAACAAGCAAAGCAAAACTGTGATAAAACTGATAATCTACACCTGTGTGAAATACCGCTAAAAATTTTGCATTAACACTATGTTGTAGACCATGTGCTGCAAACGCACCCAAAATTACGGCAAACATGCCGAATAAACTACCTGTAATAAAAAATAATTTTTTGGTAATCATGTATGACTAAGCCTCCTGAGCCTGAGACACCTCTTTCTTTTTTTGCTGAACTGAATAAGCGCCAAGTATATAGCCTTTTATTAAAATTGCTGACATTGTTTGGAGTGGTTATTTTAATGGCAGTGATGATTAATTCGTTATGGGGTTTAAAAGAAATAGGGGGGGATACAAAAGGTGGCGAAAAAACAGCATCCGCTAATGTAATGAAGATTATGCTTGAAGATATGCAACAAGGGTCGATGAAGCGTGTTTTGTTTCAAGGGCAGGATATTGCTATTTTGTACCGTGCTAATGAGATAGGGACTAGCAAGGTTGTTACGGATGATAAAAAAGAAACCAAACAGCTAAACGAGGCTTGGCGTTCTATTAAGAAAGACTATTTTGTTTTTATTAATGCTGCAGGAGCAACACGTTGCCCATTGCATTTGTCAGCTAATGCCCAAGTATTGAAAGATATCTGTTCGGGAGTGACTTATGATACAACAGGGAGAAATAATCGTGGAGGCATAGAACGTCTTATCATCCCCCCACATTATTTTGATGGTTCAGGAGCATTATTTTTAGGGGCGTGGCAGCCAAAATAATGTCCTATTTATTCGCTTGTATCCATTGACTAATTTGTGCTTCGCTCATCGCACCTGCTTGTCGTGCTACTTCTTGACCTTTTTTAAATAAAATCATTGTTGGAATGCTACGTATATTAAATTGTGTTGCTGTTTGTGGGTTGTTTTCTGTGTCTAGTTTAGCAAAGCGGATATGGGGTTCTAACTGTATAGCGGCTTGTTGAAAGGCAGGTGCCATCATTTTACAGGGGCCACACCATGCTGCCCAGAAATCGACAACAACGGGAATGTCGTTTTTATTAATATGTTTGCTAAACGTTTGATCATTGAGTTCAACCGCTGAGCCTTGAAAAAGCGGCTGTTTACATTTTCCGCAGATTGGCTTGTTTGCCATCCGTTGCGTTTCAAGACGGTTAATGGCACCACAGTTTGGGCATACAATATGTGAGGTCGTCATGGCTTTTTCCTAATATCCAGTGCTGATAGACAATTAAATGAGGTATGATACCGCATTTTTCAATGAGTATAGTTCCAATCACTCAAATGTTGGAATTTATACTATACAAGAATCTATTTTTGGAGGTGAGCCTGATGTTTTCAAAGGACATGAATATAGCCGATTATGATAGCGAGTTAATGGCGGCTATTGATGCAGAAGTACAGCGGCAAGAAGATCATATTGAGTTAATTGCATCAGAAAACTATACCAGCCCTCGGGTGATGGAGGCACAAGGTTCAGTGCTGACGAATAAATATGCTGAGGGTTATCCAACGAAACGCTATTATGGCGGTTGTGAATATGTTGATCAGGCGGAGCAGTTGGCGATTGATCGAGTCAAACAATTGTTTAATGCAGACTATGCCAATGTACAGCCACATTCAGGTTCACAAGCAAATGCCGCTGTTTATCTTGCTTTATTGAATGCAGGTGACACTGTTCTAGGTATGAGTTTATCCGATGGCGGGCATTTAACGCATGGCTCAAAGGTCAGTTTTTCAGGTAAAACCTACAATGCAGTGCAATATGGCTTAGATAATGCAACGGGCGAAATTGATTATACACAAGTTGAGCAACTCGCTGACGAGCATCAACCTAAAATGATTGTGGCAGGTTTCTCCGCGTATTCACGTATTGTTGATTGGCAACGTTTTCGTGATATTGCTGATAAGGTTGGTGCATATTTATTAGTTGATATGGCGCACGTAGCAGGATTAGTCGCGACAGGGGAGTATCCTAGCCCTGTGGCGATTGCGGATGTGACGACTTCAACCACGCACAAAACCTTACGAGGGCCTCGTGGTGGTATTATTCTTGCAAAAGCAAACCCTGAAATAGAAAAAAAGCTGAACTCGGCAATTTTCCCTGGTATTCAAGGAGGGCCTTTAATGCATATTATTGCGGCTAAGGCTGTTTCGTTTAAAGAAGCGATGGAGCCTGAATATAAAACTTATCAGCAGCAAGTGGTTAAAAATGCGCAAGCGATGGCCAATATGATTATGGAACGGGGGTATAAAATTGTTTCTAATGGAACGGATAACCATTTATTTTTAATGGATTTTATTGATAAAGGTTTAACAGGGAAGGAAGTTGATGCTGCATTAAACAAGGCATATATCACTGTCAATAAAAACTCTGTGCCAAATGATCCACAGTCACCTTTTGTAACCAGCGGTATTCGCGTTGGTTCCCCTGCAATTACAACACGCGGCTTTGGCGAGCAAGAATCGACTGATTTAGCCAATTGGATGTGTGATATTCTAGACGATATTAATAATGAAGCAGTCATCAGTGCGGTAAGAGAGAAGGTACAGGCAGTCTGCGCAAGATTTCCTGTTTATAGAGATTAAGAGTGGTATGCAATCGTTTTGATGGGTTATTAGTGAATCAGCTATAACGGTTGCATCGTGTTTTTTGCTGGGGAGGTTTTATGCAGTGTCCTTTTTGTGGCAATAAGGGAACGCGAGTTGTCGATTCACGTTTTGCTAGTGATGGTGATCAAATTAGGCGTAGAAGGGAATGTTTGGGATGTAAGGAGCGTTTTACAACCTATGAAACAGCGAACTTTAATATGCCATCAGTGAAAAAAACCACAGGTATTGTGCAGACGTTTAGTGAGCATAAGCTAAGAGATGGCATGTTGCGTGCCTTGAAAAAACGTCCTGTATCGGCTGAGCAAATGGAGTCCGCTATTATTCGTATTAAAAAGAAATTAT
>DRMA01000140.1 GCA_011375245.1 Thiothrix sp.
ACTCTAGATCTAATGTCTCATTAGATTCATTGCTTGCACGGGCTGGTAAGGTTACCCCACATTTTTTTCCAAGTGTTTCCCAATCAAAGAAGGGACCAGGGTCAGTCTTGCGCACTGGTGCTATATGCTCGTGCCCAGTAATATTGTCTAATGTGAGCGTAGGATATGTTTTAACTAAGCTGTGCAAAACATCACTTAATACTTCATATTGCTCTGTTGTAAAAGCCTCATAGTCTGTACCTTCCAGCTCTATTCCAATAGAAAAGTCGTTACACGCGCTACGACCTAAATATTCTGAAACACCAGCATGCCATGCTCTTTTATGAAACGGAACATATTGTATAATTTCGCCATCTCGACGTATCAACAAATGACTAGATACCTGTAATTGGTAAATTTTTTCAAAAAAAGGATCCGCATCTTTAGGTAATGTATTAGTAAATAGCTTGGTAATCCATTCGCCACCAAATTGTCCTGGTGGCAAGCTAATATTGTGTAGTACAATCAGTGATATATCTTGATCATCTGTGCGATCATTGTGATTGGGAGATTCAATATAGTGTGCTTGTGCTAATATGCCATCTTTTATTCTCATACTTGATTAGCCCTTGTTAAGATGCTTTTCTAACCGCTTCAGCTATTTGCTCAGCAAGCTCAGTAATAACCATCAAATCCTCCCCTTCAACCATTACTCTAATTAGTGGTTCTGTACCTGATGCTCGTAACAAAACACGACCTTTATTTCCTAGTTTCTCTTCAACATTTTTGACTGAAGCTTGAATACCCTTAGCTTTATCAAGATTGATTTTTTTCTGTATTGGAACATTAATCAGAATTTGTGGGTATTTTTCCATCACTTGTTTTAATTCATGCAGTGTTTTTCCTGAAACAACCATTGCATGCAAGACTTGCAGTGCGGCAATTGTACCATCACCTGTTTCAATACGATCACGAATTATAATATGCCCAGACCCTTCACCACCAAGTACCCCATTACACGCACGTAATTGTTCCATAACGTAACGGTCACCAACATTAGCACGACGAAATCCCACATGCATGTTTTGAATAGCTTTTTCCAAACCGAGATTACTCATCAGCGTGCCAACGACATCACCTGATAAGGACTCATGTTCTAATCGGTGCTTAGCCAAAATTGCAATAATTTCATCTCCATCAACAACGTCACCTTGTTCATCAACCATCATTAAACGATCACCATCACCATCAAGCGCAATGCCTACATTGGCACGATATGTTTTTACATTTTTTTGTAAATTTGATAATGATGTTGCACCGCACTCTTTATTAATATTGACACCATTAGGTTCATTGTAAATAGGTATAACCTCTGCCCCAAGCTCTTCCAATACACTTGGAGTAACATGATAAGTTGCTCCATTCGCACAATCAACCACGAGGCGCAACCCATTTAAGCTCATCTCCGCTGGAACGGAGCGTTTACAAAATTCAATATAACGTCCAGCAGCATCCTCTACACGTACTGCTTTACCTAAATAATCTGAACTGACCGTAACAATATCTTTTTCCAAATAAGCTTCTATTTTCATCTCAATAGCATCATCTAATTTAGTGCCATTAGCTGAGAAAAATTTAATGCCATTATCATAATAAGGATTGTGAGAAGCGCTGATAACAATACCTGCTGAAGCACGAAATGTACGTGTAAGGTATGAAACTGCTGGGGTTGGCATAGGGCCGACCAGCAGGATATCAAGCCCTGCAGCAACAAGACCAGCTTGTAATGCAGACTCTAACATATAACCTGAAATGCGGGTATCTTTGCCAATAACAGCCAATGGATTTGAGTTATTTGATAATACTTTACCTGCTGCCCATCCTAGCTTAAGTGCAAAATCAGGTGTCATGGGAAACTTTCCAATTGTCCCACGAATACCATCCGTGCCAAAATACTTTCTACTCATAATGTTGTACCCCTTGTACTATTTTTAATGCTTCTACCGTTTCTTTTACATCATGTACGCGAATAATGGCAGCACCTTTTAAAGCAGCAATGACTGCTGCAGAAACACTTGCGTGTAAGCGCTCTGTTACTGGAGCAGCATTCAGTAATACACCTAACATTGACTTTCTTGATAAACCAACCAGTAATGGTTGCTTAAAGTGAGCGAAATACGGCAAATGCGCTAGTAATTGTAAGTTGTGCTCCAACGTCTTGCCAAAACCAAAGCCAGGATCAAGTAATAAGCGTTCTCGCTTAATACCTGCATTTTCACAAGCTATGATACGTTTATTGAAAAATAATGAGATATCTTGGAGAATATCACCATATTCTGGTCTATTTTGCATTGTTTCTGGTGTGCCTTGCATATGCATCAGGCAAACTAATACATCAGCTTGTTGACAAGCTTCTAAAGCACCCTCTTCTTGTAATGCCCTTACATCATTAATCATGTTTACACCAACAGCAATAGCATGAGACATCAAACTTGCTTTGCTAGTATCGATCGAAATCAAAACATCAAATTCAGTAATGAGTTTTTCAATGACAGGAATAACACGGTCTGTTTCTTCGTCGAGGGAAATTTTTTTTGCATCTGGACGTGTTGATTCGCCTCCAACATCAATAATATCAGCGCCATTATTGATCATTTTTTCAGCCTGATAAAGTGCTTTATCAATTTGAGAAAATTTGCCACCATCAGAAAATGAATCTGGCGTGACATTTAGAATACCCATCACTTGAGTCATTTTGCTCCTTACTTCCTCACATAATGAATTTAAAATAAGTATAAAAAATAAAGGCGCTAATGCGCCTTTATTTTTTATGATTAAATCATATGATTCATACCAACTTAATGCGAACTGGCAGGATCTCCTAAAGTGTCATCATTCTTTGAATCATCCTTTTTATCAGATTTATCATCAGTGGAAGAGATAGATTTATCATCATCTGAGGAATCATCATCATCTTTCCAGTCAGCAGGTACAGGTGG
>DRMA01000141.1 GCA_011375245.1 Thiothrix sp.
AACGGTGTATTTTGGTTTATTTACCTCACTAGCAATGGTTTTAGCATTAATTGCTAATTTATTACTATTACCTAGTTTACTGGTGATTTTTTATAATGAATAAGTGTCTAATAATAACAATAAATGATAATGATAGAATTATTTAAACGGTGTAATAACGAAGGAATTTAATATGAAAGTAAGCTTAGAATTTAAACGATGGGCAAGTTGTTTGCTGGTTATGATCGGATTTACTGTTGCATCTATTGCTAATGCAGAAGTAAGCAACCCAGAAACCATTATCGCTGCTGAGTCAGAAAAATTAATGGGAATATTGAGTAAGGAAGGTGCTACTTTTAGTAGTGATCCACAGCCTTTTTATGCTCAAGTAACCCAGCAATTAAAAGGCATTGCTGATCTTCCTGCCATCGCCAAAGGGGTTATGGGGAGTTACTATAAAACAGCGACAGCCGATCAACAAAAACGCTTTGCTGATGTTTTTACAAAAAGCATGGTAAAAATTTACAGTGACTCGTTAATTAAGACAAAGCCAAAGTCGATTACGCTTATTCCTGCAACAAAGGCAAGCACTCATCCACGTAAAAGCAAGGTTGTGGTAAAAATTGTGGCAGATGATGGAGGTGTTTATCAAGTCAGTTATAGTATGTTGCTTAACAAGCAGGATAAGTGGGTGGTGCGTAATCTTGTTGTTGATGGGGTCAATTTTGGTCTCACTTACCGCAATCAGTTTAAAAGCGAAATGCAACAAAGTGGCAATAATATTGATCATGTGATTGCCAATTGGGCAAAAATAGCCAATAAATAGTTTTTTATCGGTTGTTTTCGAGTGTTTCTAGTTACGAGGCTCTAGCCTCGTAACTCAATCTTAAAAATCATCAAACATATTCCTTACTATCAAGGGCTTGAGATTATGTCGTCTTCTATGGCACTGTGTACGCGCTGCTTTTCCCCCATTATTAAATTTATCCTTGTCACCCTCCTGTTTATGAGTACCATGCGCCTTGGTTTTATGTTGTGGCAGTGGGAGCGTGTACAGCCAACAGGGATAGATTGGTGGACAATTATTCTTAATGGCATTCGTTTCGATCTGGTTTTAGTGGGGCTTTTGTTAATTATTCCTGCTGTTTTTACCCCGTTTTTTTCCCTGACCAAACGTACAAGCGGTTTTTGGCAAGTTGCATTGCGCATTTATGTTGTTTTTGGTTTTGTCTTTGTTGTTTTTATGGAATTAACAACACCTTCTTTTATTAATCAATATGATGCACGACCTAATATTCTCTTTGTTGAATATCTAATTTACCCCAAAGAAGTTTTTTCAATGCTCTGGGTGGGTTATAAACCCCAGCTTTTCTTGGCTCTATTTGCCATTCCTGTTGCCGTAATAGTGATGTGGAAAATAATGGGTAAACGTCCAACGACGCGTTGTACAATTGTTTGGTGGAAAGCCATTATTCTTACGCCTATTTTATTGGTTGTTTTTGTTTTGATGGTACGTTCTAATCTAGATCATCGTGGCGTTAATCCAAGCACCGTTGCTATAACACCTGACCCCTTGGTCAATGATCTTATGCTCAATTCCAGCTACTCCATGTTGTATGCAGTATATGAATTGAAGCATGAGAAAAAAGGCGGCATTAGTTATGGAAAAATGCCCATTGAAGAAGCGACCAAGCGTGTTAAACAAGGTATGGGTATTGCAGAAAATAGCTTTACTAACGCTGATATCCCCACATTGCATTATCAACAGGCTATTAAGCAAAGAGCGAAACCTTATAACCTTGTTATTATTTTGGAGGAAAGTTTAGGTGCTGAGTTTGTCGGTTCATTAGGTGGCTTACCATTAACCCCATACTTAGATGAATTATCAAAACAAGGACTTTGGTTTGACCATTTATATGCCACAGGTACACGCTCGGTACGTGGTATTGAAGCCGTTACCACAGGTTTTACCCCAACTGCTGCCCGCAGCGTGGTTAAATTACCTAAGTCCCAACGTGGTTTTTTCACCTTAGCACATTATTTAGCAAACAAAGGCTACGATACTTCATTTATTTATGGTGGTGAAAAGCAGTTTGATAATATGGGGCGCTTTTTTATTGGCAATGGCTTTAAGAGAATAATTGACGAGAAAGATTATAAAAACCCTGTGTTTAAAGGTTCTTGGGGAGCATCTGACGAAGATTTGTTTAACAAAGCCCATCAAGTATTTTTAACGATGGGGGATAAGCCTTTCTTTAGCCTAGTGTTTAGTTCCTCGAATCATACTCCTTATGAGTATCCAGAAGGACGGATAACCTTGTATGATAAAGATCCAATGACGGTTAATAATGCGGTCAAATATGCGGATTATGCATTGGGAGAATACATAAAAAAGGCAAAAACAGCACCTTATTGGAAAAACACGGTGTTTCTTATTATTGCTGACCATAATTCACGTGTTTATGGTCCTGCTTTAGTACCTATTGAGCGGTTTCATATTCCTGCTTTGATTATAGGTGCTGATATTTCCCCCCGTGTGATTTCGACTTTAGCCAGTCAAATTGATATGCCAGCAACCGTTTTATCATTGATGGGGATTTCAGGTGAACATCCGATGATTGGGCATGATTTAATGCAACCCATATGGCGGAAAAAAGCAGGGAGAGCAATTATGCAATACAATGAGGTTCAAGCTTTTATGCGTGATGAATCAGTGGTTATTATGCAGCGTGATAAGCCCCCAGCACATTATCGTTATAGTGCTGGCAAACTAAGTCCAGCAGATAGAGAAGATGCTGTCTCAACTGAGGAAGCCTTGGCTCATGCTATTTGGACGGCGTGGAGTTATAAAGAGAAAAAATATAGGCTGCCTAGCCAAGCCAGAGAAGGACAAAATAACAAATAACGTTCATCTTTCTAGAGCATTATTCAGATGAATTTACAAAAAAATGGAGTAATATTAATGAGATGTCATGAAGTTGATTATGAAATATTTGGTGATGATATGCAAATTGTCGAAGTGGAGCTTGATCCTAGCGAAAGTGTGATCGCTGAAGCAGGGGCAATGAATTATATGGAGGAGGGGATTTCATTTGAAACAAAAATGGGCGATGGCTCAAAACCAGAGGGCGGTATTCTTGACTCGCTGATGAATGTGGGTAAACGCGTGTTGACAGGCGAATCTATTTTTATGACGCATTTTACGAATTCTGGCTCAGGTAAAAAACGAGTTGCCTTTGCAGCTCCATATCCAGGAAAAATCATCCCAATCAATATGGCTGAAATGGGTGAAGAACTGATTTGCCAAAAAGATGCTTTTCTTTGCGCGGCATTAGGCACCGAAATTACCATTTCTTTTCAACGTAAACTAGGCGCTGGTTTTTTTGGTGGTGAAGGCTTTATTTTGCAACACCTTAAAGGCGATGGCATGGCGTTTGTGCATATTGGTGGGACAGTGATTAAGCGTGAATTAAATAATGAAACATTACGCGTGGATACTGGATGTATTGCTGCCTTCACGACAGGGATTGATTACAGTATTGAACGGGCGGGTAATTTGAAATCAATGGTATTTGGTGGAGAAGGGCTGTTTTTGGCAACACTGAAAGGGACAGGAACGGTGTATTTGCAGAGTTTGCCTTTTTCTCGCTTGGCTAATCGTGTATTGCAGGCAGGTGGTGGTTCTAGCTCTCAAGGAGAAGGGTCTGTATTGGGCGGATTAGGTGATTTATTTGGTGATCGTCGCTAAGATGATGGCGATTATTGTAGAGGCAAGGCAAGGCATGTCTTGTCTCTGCGTGATGTGTAGCTATCGCATAGAAATTTGATAAAGAGCAGGAATAGCAATCAATGTCAACACAGTAGAAAACCCAACCCCCCAAACAATAAAAGCACTAAAAATTCAAGAAATAAAATTGATAAAACACCATCCAGAAACAATAGAATCTTATGAAGCTCTTGCTGTGTTGTATAGCAAACTAAAAAATTGTAAAAATGCATGTCGTTATGCAGAAAAAGCACTGATAGCTTATCAGTATCATGATTCTAAAAACGATATTGCTAGAGTCATGGAAACACTTAAAGAGATCAAATGGAATATAAAAAAAGCCAAAAAACTCCCTGTAAAACGAAGAGGCAAATATTGCAAAGACAGCCAACATTAATAGCCCGTGGAACCCAGAAAATAAACTGAGTATTTATCACTCAATCACAACAACACCCCTTGCATATCCCAAAATATGGACTATAGTATGCACGTTACACGTTATTAAACAAGGTGTCCCGCCAAGCTTTGACCAGCTCGACAGGACAGCATCCATCATCTTGCTAAAGGATACTGATAAATGCTAAACGAATTATACCCACAGCGTCGCTCAGATGCATCTACTACTTGCTATTTTCATTACAAAGGCAATCATCACACTAAAAAACCATTGTTTTCAATGATTTATCAACGGCATTAAGCCCTTAGAACCCTTTATTTAGCGCAAAAAATACGCTCTTTCTACTTAAAATAATCCATGAAAGCGATTTTCTGCGCCTAAAAAAAGCGTCTTCTCATTAGAAT
>DRMA01000142.1 GCA_011375245.1 Thiothrix sp.
TCGAAGGGTGCAATTATTTATGTGAAAAACTATAGATGAGAAGTGCTCTCAGTGAATAGACTAGAAGAGAGTTTCTGGTCTACCCGCTAAATATAAGCCAAGGAACGTGTACGACTTACCAACTACTAATTTAAGTTGGGACGGTAATGTGTAGATCGAGTCAGCTTGGCGCGCATCGGGTGACGTTTTATTGCTATGCAAGGCTAAGGAGCATGCAACAATGCGGTGTTATTTTGCATTTTTTATAATCATAACCAACAAGCCTTACCGACTTGTGGGTAATGGTACAGCAACCTACATCACTCCAATTTACCGCGTTTGAAGCGGTTGAGCGGAAGAAGTAAAAGAAATGCGTGATTAATTTATTTTATATAAAAATCAATATTTTAATGGGCTTTGAAGAGAATGTTTATGCCTCTTGTTTTGATTTTTTCTGTGAAAAATATCACAGAATCCACCTTTTATTATCCCTATTATTTGTTGCGTAGAAAGGATATCTACTAAATATAAAGCAAAAAAATATTTATTTATTAATTGATGCGAGAAGGATTGATGAAAGTTTATAAAATGAAAAAAACAGTTCCAACATTAACAGCATTGGCACTTTTAATGCCTACATTGTTAGCAACAACAGCAGAGGCTCAACAAGAAGCTAAAAGCTATGCGGTCACAACATGGAATGCTAGTTGTAGTGGAAGCACACGTAATGCGTGGGACAATATGGCTGATGCATGGTACGACGAAATTACAAATGAAGGGTTTAGTTTCTTTGGATGGTGTCTTTCAGGGCATTGCGCTGATGCTTTTAGCCGTGATGGTCGACAGGTTAATGGAAACCTTGTTAATAGCCAATTTGCAGATAGATCAGTTGTTGGGTGGGGTAATGACCATAATCATATGGATGAGGGTGATGCAGCCTTAATCGCATTGCATGGTTTTGAATCAGGAAATAATTACGGAGGTCGTGTAAGGGTTAATGAAGCTGGAGGGGGAGATTGCAATATCATGCGGAGTGAAATGGAAGCAGGAGATCAAGATTTAGAGTTTTTGCATTTATCCTCTTGTCAAAGCATGGATGACAACCAATGGAGCAGTTGGTGGCAAGGGTTTGGGCGTTTACATCAGGTCAATGGTTTTCATGGTCTAATGTGGATAGGTACAGGACTTGTGAGTGACTATGAGGATTTTGCAGATGATGCTTTTTCATCGACGATAGCCAATTCTTGGTTGGATAACATGTATATACCTAATATTCAAGGTAACGATGATCAGTGTCCTGTGTCTTATGCTGTGGGTACTAATAGCACAGACACTTGGAATCGTATTGGGACTGAGCGTTATAATAATGTGCATTCAGATCCTAGCAGTATTGGTTACTGGGGAGTCACGTTTATTTCAGGTTGTGATCCACAAGCTGAAACAGTTATCAATAGTGATAGAAGCCAATAAAATATCAACTGAAGAAATTGAAAAAATTGAAGTAAAATAAAGGAATATACGATGAAAATAACGATTAAAAAACAACTGAGTCAATTAATTTTAGGTGTGGCAATATTATCCACTAGTTTCGCTACTTTTGCAGGTGAGAAAACCTTAAAAGGAGATAATCGCATAGAAGAAGGTACAATTTCGGCATTAATCGATGCATCTTTACCTGATTGGGATGAATCAATATTGCATGCAAAATCAAGTTCTAACCCTCTTGCTCGCCTCTCTTTTAATACGGTTGCGAAAGTTTTGGGTGATAAAGAATTTGAGCAAAAACCTCCAGAAGGCGCTACACAGCTTGCAGAAGGTAACCGTTTTGTACGCTTAGACCCAAAAAAAGGAAAAATGCGTTATGTGAATAGAACGCATGCTTGGAATTTTGAAAAAGATGCTAAAACAAAGGCTATCCCAGAAAAAGAAGCTCAAAAAATCGCATTGAATTCATTTGAGCGACTTGGTTTTTCTTTAAAAGAAATGAAAGAGCCATTAGTGAGAACACAAATGGCAGGTGGCGCTAAAGCAGGTGCTAAAGAAATAGAAGATCTTCATGAGATGTATCGTCTTGTTTATGTTCAACGTCAGATTAATGGTTTGCCTATTTATGGTAATAATATACGCATAGCATTATCGAATGAAGGGCAGGTACAACGATTAGGTATTAACTGGGCTTCTTTCAAAATGGATAATGATGCAAGATTACGCTCAAGAAAGGATATTATTCAACACGCTGTAAAAGAGATTATGACCCAAGACCCCGATTCCTCTATGAAGATAGTCTCAGCCTTAGCTTATGCGAAGACAGATAAGGGCAGTAATTTTAAACCTGTTGCAGTTGTATCCGTTAATTCGTTACCAACGCCTTATCAGTTGCTAATTCCTTTAACAGATTTAGCCAATAAGCATGATAACGATTAGTTTTTAACTATACGATCTTTTGTATCGTTCCCATGCTTTGAAGCTGTGCAAGTATTCGTAGAGCAAATAAAAATGGTTAAAATCCATCAGATTTTAACCAAAAATGAAGCCAATGACTCGATATTATATTGCTCTTTTAAATAAAATATTGAAATTCTCCTCATTTTTCTTTTGCCTCAGA
>DRMA01000143.1 GCA_011375245.1 Thiothrix sp.
AGGGGGTTCAGCAACACCTTTAATACCATTTGAGCATGCACTCATTAGCAACGCTACCAACAGCAGGGAAATCATTTTTTTTAACATTTTTATTTCTCTTATAAGGTTAAAACTACCGTCTTTCAGACAGTCAGAAATGCTTATTAATGCACATACAAGCCTTATAAAAATTTCTGTGTAAGAATATCAGCAGCTGTTTTACTCGCATCTTGCCGTAATGCTTCATGCAGTACGGTAAACTTTGTTAATAAATAGTCTTTTCTTTCATCAGATAATGAAAACAAACTTTCAATACTAGCTACAAGCTTGTCAACTGTAACATCTTCTTGAATAAGCTCAATGACAAGTTTTTCATTAGCTAAATTATTAGGCAAGGTATAATAGGTGGTATTGAGCATACCGAATAAACGAATAATTTTCACCGTTATTGCTGATAATTTACCTGCTGCTACCATAGGTCTACCAACAAACATACCTTCTAATACGGCCGTCCCTGAAGCCATTAATAGATAATCAGCAGCCGTCATAACCACTCTAGATTGACCTTTAATAAGGGTAATTCTTAACTCAGGGGCATAATCAGCACATTGCTGCTGAAAACGCTGGGAAAGTTTATCGTTCACCATTGGGGAAACTAACACAAGGTCAGAATATTTCTGCTGTAAATACTGCAAGGCGTTAATAAATGGCTCTGCGAGATACTTTAACTCAGAACCGCGACTTCCTGGAAGCACAGCTAATACTTTACTGTTTGGTGCTATTTGTAACTGCTGACGAGCTGCTTGTTGATTACTCTTCAACGGTAGCTCATCCGCTAAGGGATGTCCTATAAAAGCGACGGGAACACCATGTTTTTCATAAAAAGCAGCTTCAAAAGGAAAAAGCGTCAACATCAAATCAAGATTACCTTTAATCTTATGCACACGTTTTTGTCGCCACGCCCAAATAGAGGGACTAACATAATGCACCGTCTTAATGTTTGCTTGATGTAAATGAGCCTCTAACTTCAAGTTAAAATCGGGTGCATCAATACCAATAAAAAGATCAGGCGGTGATTTCAGCCAACGCTGTATCAGTTTATGCCTAATCATCAATAATTCTGGTAAACGACGTATGACCTCAGTAAACCCCATGACTGATAAACGCTCCATAGGGAAAAAGCTCTCAAAGCCTTGTGCTAGCATTTCTTCACCACCAACACCCTCAAAACACAAGTTTGGATGCTGTGCATTGAGTGCTTGAATCAATCTAGCACCTAAAATATCCCCTGATTTTTCACCTGCAACAATGGCAACTCGTTTTTTCATCGAATAATGCCACGCTCCGTTTTATGACAAAACGTAAGCAACCTATCAATTTCAGCAAACTGACCATAACGTGATTCAATCGTTGTCAAAGCATCTTGAAATGTAAGCTCGGAACGATATAACAAACGATAAGCTTCTTTCATATGCTTTATAGCATCAACCGAAAACCCATGACGCTTCATGCCTTCACGATTAATCCCTCGTGGAATACCTGGTGCCCCAAAGCTCATCACAAACGGTGGTACATCTTTTGCGATCGAAGTGCCCATACCTGTAAACGCATAAGCACCAATACGACAAAATTGATGTATCAATGAAAATCCTCCCAAAATGGCATAATCTTCAATTTTCACATGTCCTGCTAGTGTTGTGCCGTTGGCCATAATAGTATGATTGTCAATAATACAATCATGAGCAATATGTACATATGCCATAATCCAGTTATCACTACCTACAACCGTTTTACCAATATCCTGCACGGTTCCTCGGTTAAACGTACAATACTCACGTATCACATTCCGATCACCAATAATCAATTCAGTAGCCTCACCAGCAAACTTCTTATCTTGTGGTGCTTCACCAAGAGAAGCAAATGGGTAGATACGATTATCGACACCTATTTTTGTTGGACCACTAATGACCACATGAGAGCCAATCCATGTACCTGATCCAATTTCAACATCAGCACCAACAACCACATAAGGCGATATTTGAACATTCTCTGCAATTTTTGCAGAGGGGTCAATGACAGCTGTTTTATGAATCATTTAATTATCAACCTTGTTCTACAACAGCACATTTTATTTCCGCACTTGCTGCTATTTTTCCATCAACAGAGGCTGACGCTTTGAAGATCCACATTTTACCTTTTCGCTTCATTATTTCAGCAGATAATAACAATTGATCTCCTGGAATCACTTGCTTTCTAAATTTTACCTTATCCACTCCTACTAAAATATACAATACGTTTTCCTGAGGCTTACTCCCCATCGTTCGAAAACCTAATAGCCCTGTTACCTGTGCCATTGCCTCAATAATCAATACACCTGGCATAATAGGAGCTTCTGGAAAGTGACCATTAAAAAAAGGCTCATTAACGGTTACGTTTTTAATACAGGTAATATTCTCTCCAGGTGCTATCTTAAGGACACGATCAACCAGTAGAAATGGATAGCGATGCGCCAAATATTCCCTTATCTCAGTAACTTCCATTATTTCAGACATATTCTTAGTGTTTCTCTTAATGCTTTATTGTTTAATGAATAAAATAGCTGAGGAATGTGCATGTTCCTATAGAGAACACAAGGTATTCATCAAGCTCTCAAGCCCCTTATTATAATTTACTCAATTTTTCTTCCAATACCTTCAAACGCTTTGCCATATCATTCAACTGGGTAAACCGAATTGCATTACGTCGCCATGTGGCACTTTCTTCAATAGCAGTACCTGATGAATAAGAGGCACCTGATTTTTTGAGTGAACTTAATACACGACTCATTCCTGTGACAGTCACGCCATCAGCAATTTCTAGATGTCCAGCAATACCTGACGCTCCAGCAATAATACACCCCCGCCCTATTTTTGTACTACCTGCTATACCTGTACCACCAATAATAAGTGAATGTTCACCAATCTGAACGTTATGTCCCACCTGAACTTGATTGTCAATTTTAACGCCATCACCAATAAGTGTTGTATCCAGCGCCGCACGGTCTATTGTTGTATTTGATCCAACTTCAACATCGTTGCCTAATTCCACATTGCCAAACTGTTCTATACGATGCCATTGACCATTATGAGGTGCAAAACCAAATCCCTCATCACCAATAACAACACCTGAATGTAAGCGACAATTATTCCCCGTTTTTGTATGGGAAAAAAGCGTGACATTAGGAAGCAATTCATTAAAAGCACCTAATGTCACATGCTCACCAATATAACAACCCGCTGCAATCGTTGTTCCTTTAGCAATAACAGCATTTTTTTCAATCACTACATGAGGACCAATAGCAACATCTTCTTCAAGGATAACCGAATCATCAATCACGGCTGTAGAATGAATACCAACAATAGGTTTCACCATAAAAGGGAAAAAAGTAGACGCTTTTGCATAAACAAAATAAGGGTTTGCATGTATAAGCTTCCCCCCCTTAAATAATGCTTCATGCTCGGGCTTGAGGATAACAGCACTTGCTTGGCAAGATGCTAATAAAGGCAAATATTTATTATCACTAACAAAACAAATATCATTTTGTTTTGCTTCTGATAGCGTTGCAATACGATGAATGTTGATACTCTCATCACCTATTAATGTAGCCTCTGTTAATTTAGCCAGCTCACCTAAAGTTATCATCAGTAACTCCCTTTTTCTAATCTAAAGAAAAGACTACACAAGCAATCGCTGCGTTCATTAAAACCAGAGGATAAGTTAAGTATTATTCGACTTTACTCTCTTCTAATAGCATTTGTAAATGGATAAGGACTTTATCAGTAATACTGCTACGTTTACTTGCAGATACATAATCTTGAATCACAACGTCAATACCTTCTTTTTCTCTTACATCATCAATAGCCTCAAAAACAGTTTTCTGCACGTCTTCCAATGCAGTATTGCGCGCTAAACGTAAGTCTTCCCGATAGTCTTCTACGACTCGACTATGACTTCGTCTTTTGTCCCTAAGCTCACGCTTACGTCGTATTATTTCATCTTGACTTAAGTCAGGAGTCATTTGCCGTAATTCATTGTCAAGTTGCTGAATCGAAGCAATTTCACTTTCTAATTCTTTTTCACGATGCTGAAAACGCTTTTTCAACTGCTCAGTTGCAATATTTGATTGCGGAGAGTTTTTAAGCAAAAAACGCACATCAACGGTCGCAATGCGTGTAGAAAAAGTACTTTCAGTAGCAATAGCGGGTGTTACTAAACCACAAACAACTAAAAGGGTAAAAAAAAGGGTAAAAAAAATGATATGAAAATATTTTTGCATTGCGCTATTCTAAGCTCACTCAGTTCATAACTCAATGGTCTTAAATAACTTAAAGAACCTAAAATACTATAATTTAGAAAGTAACCCCAATAGAGAATTGAACTTGTTGTTCTTTATCAGAATCTTTCGCATTCAACGGTTTGGCATAACTAACAGTAATAGGTGCAAATGGGGAAATCCACGTTGCCGAAATCCCTGTCGAATAACGAATATCATCAACATCAAAAGCATCAAGATTATCATATACATTACCAGCATCAACAAACGCACTTAGCCGCAATCCTTTAATGTCTTTTGCAAAGGGAGCAGGAAACAGTAATTCAGCACTACCATTAACAACAAAATCGCCACCAATAGCATTATCATTGGTATCTCTTGTACCGAGTGTATTTTTTTCAAAACCTCTTACACTACCTATCCCCCCTGAGTAAAAACGCTCAAAGAAAGGCAACTCATCATCATCACCATAACCCTCACCATAAGAAATACCACTTTTAATCGCAAAGGTTAGATCCTCATTAATTGCCCAGTAATTAGCTCCTTTGTACCTTAGCTTATAATATTCTAAATCACTTCCTGGTAAACCTGACTCAAAAGAAAAATTATAACGAATACCATCACTTGGAAAAGGCGTACGATCTCGGGTATCATGAACATAGCTAACCGTTCCTAAGAACTCATCATAGCCATCGCCTTTATCAGTAATAAAATCAGTAATAAAACTTGGCGTATCAGAGACTGTTTTTATCTTAACATGCTCATAACCAACACTAAAGCGAAATGAGTTTTCTTCACTTAAGGGAATCGTATAATTCACGTTTCCACCATAACTATCACTCAAATAACTTGAAATAAGATTATTTTCATCAGTGTTTGTGCGTTTGTAATGAACATCAAAGCCACGCCCTACCCCATCAATCGTATAATAAGGATCGTTATAATTAAGGTTAAAACGTTTTGTTGCACTACTATTGTTGGCATTAATACCTAAGCTTTTTCCTGAACCCAGAAAATTTTGTTGCTTTAAACCAAGATTGAATAAAAGTCCTTGGCTTTGTGAAAAACCAACACCTGCGGTAAATTGATTTGATAGCTGTTCTGCAATAGTCACTTCAAGATCAACTTGATCTCTTGTTCCTGCTACAGGTACTTGCCGAATCTGTACGTTTTGCACATAAGGTAAACGACGTAAACGCACCTTAGAACGGGCAATTTTCTCTCTGGAATACCATGAACTTTCAAGTTGGCGTATTTCACGACGATAGACTTCATCACGTGTTCGATAGTTACCACGAATATTGATACGACGCACATAAACCCGCTTACCTTCAGTAGCCTGAAAGGTTAAATTAACAATTTTTCGTGCTTCATCAATTTGTGGGATAATATTAACCTCAGCAAAAGCATGACCGCCCTCAGCAATTTTTTTACGTAAGTTTTTACGCGATTCTTCGAGTAACTTTTGCGAAAAAACCTGCCCTTCATGCATTTTCAACATTGTGTTACTTTGCTGCACAGAAAGGTTTGGCACACCCGATACGTCAATATGCCCAACACGATAACGATCCCCCTCATTAACACTAATGGTAATAAGAATATCTTTCTTGTCAGGTGATAAAGTAACTTGCGTATCTATTACTTTAAATTTCAAATAGCCTTGATCTTGATAAAAAGCAGTTAGCTTATCTAAATCTCCTGTCAGCTTTTGTTTAGAATACTTATCACGATCACTAAAAAAACGGAAAGCTCCCTTTTCTCCTGTATCAAGGAGCTTAAGTAATACTTTATCACTAAAGGCTTTGTTACCAATAATATTAACATTTTTAACCTTTGCAGAATCGCCCTCATTAATGACAATACTAATCGCAACTCGATTACGGGCTAAATTCCTTGTAGACGTATCAACGCTAACGCCATACTTCCCCCGTGCAAGGTATTGCTGTTTCAATTCATGTTTAATTCTAGCAAGTGCAGAACGATTAAGCGTTTGCCCCTTACGGATGCCTGCTTGCTGTAATGCCGTCATTAGCTGTTCGGTTTTAAAGAGCTTATTACCCGAAATAGTGATTTCACCAACCGCCATTCTTTCTTGAACATTAACAATCAGTACTGTGCCGCTTTGCTCAAGCGAAACATTCTCAAAAAGTCCTGTCTTATATAATGAACGAACAATATCAGCCGTCATATAATCTTGATATTGCTCTCCAATTTCTAGTGGAATATTTGCCAGTATAGTGCCTGGATCAACATGCTGAACCCCCGTTAGTTTAATATCACTAACAATAAAAGAGGCTGACCATGCACCTTGAGAGAGTGCGAATAAACAACTTGCAAAGGAAAGAGAAAGAATTTTTTTATTCATTTTAAGTGATATAACGACTCAGTGGATGATTGATATACAGGGTTAGACATTCACATAAATACTATAATAAATTTAGCTTATTACATTAACCGCATTATATCATTATAAAAAGCAAGCAGCATAAGAGAACCAACCATTGCAATGCCGATACGCATTCCTATCTCCTGAACAGACTCTGATACAGGGCTTCCTTTAACAAACTCAATGAGATAATAAAACAAATGCCCACCATCAAGCATGGGTACAGGAAGCAAATTCATCACTCCAAGACTAACACTTACAATCGCAATAAAACCAATAAAAGTAGCCAAACTCATTGCCATACTTTTGCCCGCATAATTAGCAATAGTGATAGGACCACTAACATTCTTGACGGATGCTTCACCCGTTACCAAACGACCAATTACTTTAAAGGTCATTGTTGTCATACGCCATGTAGACTCAGCACCCTGTTGTAATGCAGCAAAAAAAGGATAACTAACAACCCCATAAAGCTTCTTACTATCTTCAGGGGAAATATAGCGCCCTACTCTCACACCAATAATACCTGTCGTTTTACCGTTATCAGCACTCACTTCAGGGGTAACAGTAATATCCAAAAGCTGTTCATCACGCTTAACATGAAAAACAATCGCCTCATTTGGACGGTTTGCTACATAATCAATAAAGTGTTTTACGGATATAAAATCAACATCATCAGCTCCTAAAATTTTATCACGTGCTTTTAATCCAGCAACAGCAGCAGGCCTATCAGGTAAAACCTCCCCAACCCCTGGTAAGAAAGGCAACCAAGGCTGTAGACCTGCTTTCTCTAAATAATCGCCCTCTTCTTTTAACATATTGAGCGTAGAAAGATCTAAATGCCGTACAACTTGCTCACCTTCTTTTGTTGTAACTGCAACATTTATATCACTTGGATTATTTAAATACTCATCAAGCAGTAACAACGTCGTATCTGAAAGAGAACGCGCAGGTTCACCATTTATCGCAGTAATTTTATCTTGATATTGAAAACCCGCTTTCTCTGCTGGCGTTTCTTTTATAACATCGCCCACATAAGGATTCAACGAATCAATGCCTACCATATACATTGCGCAATAAGCAATAATCGCAAATAAGAAATTAGCCATAGGCCCTGCAAGCACAATAGCAAAACGCTTCCATAAGGTCTGTCGGTTAAACGCACGATGAACTTCACTTTCATCCACATCCCCTTCGCGTTCATCAAGCATTTTTACATAACCACCAATAGGAATAGCCGCTAACACATATTCTGTTTTATCCCCTTTTTCAGAAGTGTGCTGCCAAAGCGGTTTACCAAAGCCGATAGAATAACGTAAAACTTTGACTCCAAGTTTACGAGCAACCCAGAAATGCCCATATTCATGGACAGCAACCAAAATACCAATGGTAATAATAAAAGCAATTAATGCAAGAATGAAACTCATAATAAACCAGCCTGCCTAGCTTAAGTGATAGTGGGGTGTTTTTATAAAGGATTAAATACTAGAATAAAATATCAAAAGCCCTTTGTAAAAAATGTGTAAAATACTACTTCGTTAAAAAATAATACATTTAAGTTTAACATACCTTAATATCTATAGTTTTTTAACCATAATTCTGATGTTTCTCTACTTGCTCTATCCTGAATAAGAATATCTTCCACGATAGATGGCGTACCTGAAGAAACATCAGACATTGCACATTCAATCAACAAGGGAATATCAGTGAAGCGTATTTTTTTCGCTAAAAAAGCATCAACTGCAATTTCATTTGCTGCATTTAAAGCAATAGTTGCATTCCCTCCTGCTTGATGTGCTTCCTGTGCAAGCCGCAAACAAGGAAAACGCTCTAAATTAGGCTCCTCAAACACTAACGACTCAATTGCAAAAAAATCGAGTGGATCAACCCCCGAAGTCATTCTCTTTGGCCAAGCAAGCGAATGAGCAATAGGGGTACGCATATCAGGATTACCAAGCTGAGCAATCACTGAACCATCACTATAAGAAACCATCGAATGGATTGTACTTTGCGGATGAACAACGACCTGTAATTGATCAAGACTAATATCAAACAACCAACATGCTTCGATAATTTCCAGCCCCTTATTCATCATTGTTGCGGAATCGATAGAAATTTTTTGCCCCATATCCCAATTAGGATGAGCAATGGCTTCCGCAGGCGTTACCCTATCTAGCGTATCAATTGCCCTTGTTCTAAAAGGACCACCTGATCCTGTCAACAAAATACGCTCAACACCATGCTTCCCCCCCACTTGAGGGAGACATTGAAAAATAGCATTATGTTCACTATCTATGGGTAATAACTCAATATTATTTTCATGTACCACATCCATAAAAATCTTGCCAGACATTACCAATGCTTCTTTATTTGCTAACAAAACACGTTTTCTGGCTTTAGCAGCTGCCAATGTAGATAACAAGCCTGCCGCCCCTACAATTGCTGCCATCACATAATCAACGTCTGGGAAGCTTGCAATAAACTCCAGCGCTTCAGTACCTGCCAGTACACGAGTAATCTCTGCTGGAGTGTTTTTTAAACACATTTCAAGACGAGTCGCCGCATCAGCATCAACCATAACAGCATATGCTGGCATAAACTCAAGACATTGCAACTGCATTTTTTCAACATTTGTGTGAGCACTAAGGGCAATAACTTCATATAAATCAGGATGCAAACGAATAACATCAAGTGTACTAACCCCAATTGATCCTGTAGAACCTAATATTGAAATTCTTTTCTTATTCTTACCTTGCTCTACCATTTCATTATCCTGATAAACTTTGTAAACTTGCCCAGACCAAACCAATGGTAAATAAAGGTAATGCTGCCAATAAGCTATCAATACGATCCAATAAACCACCATGCCCAGGTAAAATTGAACCACTGTCTTTTAAGTCAGCCTCACGTTTCATCATGCTAATAAAGAGATCACCACCTACTGATATCAATGCTGTCAATAGTGACAGTAAGACAAAATAAAGCCAATAATGACTAGGGACATTAAAAAAGACAATAGCAAGAATTGACCATAGCAATACGCCGAAAACCGCCCCCATAACCCCCTCAATCGTTTTCCCTGGGCTTAATTCAGGCGCAAGCTTACGTTTTCCAAATCGTTTTCCAGAAAAATAAGCCGCAGTATCAGCAATAACAATCAATAGTAACAAATACAGTATCCACTGCGCATTAAAGGCATGCAGCTTTGTTAAAAACCACCATGCAGAAACAAGCACAATGTGTGCAGCAACCGTAAATATCCATTCATTTTTTTGATAAAAGCCTGTTTTTTGCTGGTAACTTACCATTAATACCAAAGCAACCCCCCACCAAATAAGGGCAACAGACATTACAGTAGGAAAAAAAACATCGTTATAGCCATACACAATGCCAGCAAGCGTTGATAAACTGAGAATAAAGAGCAAGCGGGATTGCACTTTTTCATACCCAGCCATTCTAGCCCACTCCCAGCCACCAATTCCTATTATGATAACAAAGGAAAAAAGAGCAAATAGAGGTCTTATTAATAGCAAGATACCAGCAATAACCAACGGCAATAGAATAACCGCTGTTATTATGCGCTGCTTAAGCATTGCTCTCACTTAATACTTGCTCATCTGTCTTACCAAAACGACGGGAACGCCGAGAAAAAGACTCAACCGCCTGTATCAACGCCACTTTATCAAAATCAGGCCAAAGGGTATCCGTAAAGTATAATTCTGCATAAGCGATTTGCCATAGCAAAAAATTACTGATGCGTTGCTCTCCGCCCGTACGAATAAATAAATCAGGATCAGGAACATCAGCGGTATCTAAGTAAGATGCTAAATCATCTTCTGAGACCTTATTAGCAACAATCTTCCCCTGCTGAAGAGCAGACGAAAGCTTAATCGCTGCCTGCATAATATCCCATTTCCCACCATAATTTGCCGCAATACGAATTTTGAGCGAGCTACCATGATCAGTCAACGCTTCAACTTGACGAATTTTAGCCACCAATTCAGCAGGAAACGCGTTTAAATCACCAATAAATTTCATTTGAATATTATTTTTAGCCAGTGAAGCGGCTTCACTTTCAAGAGCTTTCATAAATAAACGCATTAAAGCATTCACTTCATCTTTAGGTCTTTTCCAGTTCTCACTACTAAACGCAAACAAGGTCAAATACTCAACATCCAGATCATTACATGCCCGTATCGTGTTTCGCACAGACTCTACACCACGTTGATGTCCAAATGTTCTAGGCAAAAAACGTTTCTTCGCCCAACGACCATTACCATCCATAACAATAGCAATATGACGTGGCACATTGATTGATTTATTTTCCATACCCCTACCTTTTCTTCTATATCTCAGTTGTTAGATATTTTATATATTGATAGCATCAATCAGATAAAATAACAGGGAATTTGGTCATTATAACGCCCATTAAACCTCCATTAAATCCTGTTCTTTCACCTGTAAAACGGCTTCTATTTCAGCAATATATGCATTAGTTAATTTTTGAATGCCATCTTGTGCCTTACGCTCCTCATCTTCGGAGATTTCTTTTTCTTTTTGTAACATCTTAAAATCCGAGTTTGCATCACGGCGAATATTACGGATAGCAACACGCGCTCCTTCTGCTTCCCCTTTCACTACACGCACTAAATCACGCCGCCTTTCTTCAGTTAATGCAGGCATAGGCACACGTATAACCGTACCTGCTGTAGCAGGATTTAACCCCAAATCAGAGTTCATAATGGCTTTCTCTACTGCTTTAACCATACCTGCCTCCCACAAAGTAATACAAAGTGTACGCGCATCCTCTGCCGTTACATTAGAAACTTGTGACAAAGGTACATTGCTTCCATAATAATCAACGGTTATATGATCTAACAAGCTAGGATGAGCACGTCCCGTACGAATTTTAGTGAAAGCGCCCTGCAATGATTCAACACTTTTTTTCATTCTTATTTCCGCGTCTTCCATTATTTCATCAATCATATCAAACCTCTAATTTTGTTCCTGAAGTATCACCATTCACAATAGATGATAGCTTATCTGCTTCAAATAAATTATAAACTTGCATTGGCATTGCATTATCACGGCATAAAACCAATGCTGTTAAGTCCATCACCCCTAATTCTTTTGCAATAGCCTCATGGTATGACAAGCTATCGTAGCGTTTAGCATCAGCAAATTTAGCGGGATCCTTATCATAAACCCCATCAACTTTTGTACCTTTCAGCAACAGATCAGCATAAATCTCTAAAGCTCTTAAGCTTGCTGCAGTATCGGTGGTAAAATAAGGGTTACCTGAGCCTGCTGCCATAATCACAATACGTCCTTTTGCAAGGTGATTTCGCGCTCGACTTGCGGAATAAGTCTCACAGGCTTGATCAAGACTTAAAGCTGAAAGTACCTGACACTCTGCTCCTTGCTTAATGCAAGCATCTTGCATTGCTAATGAATTCATTACAGTTGCTAACATGCCCATTTGATCTGCTCGGGTACGATCAATCCCTGCATTAGCCAACCCTTGCCCTCGAAAGATATTACCACCGCCAATTACAATGCCAATTTCCAAACCTGCTTGCTGTAACTGTACAAGCTCAATCGCAATGGCTTTTATCACCTCAGGATCAATGCCAAAGCTCTTATCACCCATTAATGCTTCGCCGCTTAATTTAAGCAAAATTCTTTTATATTTTAAATGTGTAGAAGTCATAAGTAACTATAGTAGTCTTAGTTGATTAGTATTAACTAAATAAAGAAGGGAGGGTTATTGTATACCTTGTTTAGCAACAAAACCTCTTTTATTCAGCATAAAAAGCCCCAAAAAAAGGGGCAAAAGCCCCCTTTTTGATGCAAAATATAAGCAAATTTAAATCACACTAATCACCACCTTTCATCTGGGCTGCAACTTCTGCGGCAAAATCCTCTTGTTTTTTCTCAATTCCTTCACCCACTTCGTAACGAATAAAAGAATTCACTGACGCACCTGAATCTGCTAACAACTGACCTACCGTCTGATCAGGATTTTTAACGAATGGCTGTCCAAGTAAGGTAATCTCTGCAAGGTATTTACGCAAACGACCAGCAACCATTTTTTCAATGATTTCCATAGGCTTACCACTACCTTCTGCTTGTGCAATAAGAATTTCTTTCTCTTTAGCTAACACCGCTGCATCAACATCAGCTTCTTGAATATACAATGGGTTACTTGCAGCAATATGCATAGCAATATCTTTACCCAACTGCTCTGATCCTCCTGTAAGAGAGATAAGAACACCAATACGCTCACCATGAGAATAAGACGCTAAAATACCGTCTGTATTACTCACTGTTTCAAAACGACGCACTTGAATATTCTCACCAATTTTCACAACCAAATTAGCACGCATTTCTTCTACGGTTTCACCATTTTCCAAAGGAAGCGCCGAAAGTGCCTGAATATCAGCAGGTTGGTCAGCAAGAATACCTGCCATTACTGCATTCGCAAATGCCAAAAAATTATCATCTTTTGCAACAAAATCAGTTTCTGAATTGATTTCTAAGATAGCACCTTCACCATCATTGATCTCAATAACAATTCGACCTTCTGCCGCGATACGCCCTGCCTTTTTATCAGCCTTTGCTGCACCACTCTTACGCATTAACTCAATGGCAGCTTCCATATCGCCATCTGTTTCAACCAGCATTTTCTTACAGTCCATCATTCCAGCTCCAGTTCTTTCCCGAAGCTCTTTCACCATTGATGCAGTAATTGCCATGATATATACCTTTTAAATAACGCTATAACAATTCAATTCAGCCGAACTTAATCGACATGTTTCCCTTACACTTTCTATTTCTCTGTAGCATATTATGTCTAATAATTAGCATAAAAAATAGAATGATTAATTAAATTATTACAGAAATCGTCTACTTCCACTTCACTTGCTATTAATAATATCGCAAACAAGGAAACTAGCTTTATCTCTACATGCCAAGAAAAAAAATAACCAACTAGGTCACCATTTCCCTTATCATTTACACTTCTATTGTTGTGGAGCTTGACTGGATGCTTCTGCTGTTACAACGGCCTCAGCTTGCTCTTCAACAACTTCAACCTGTGCTTCACTTTCTGCGGCCATCATCTCAGCAGAGGTATTTGCAGCTGCGATATGCCCTTCGGTAATAGAATCAGCCGCAAAAGTAACATAAAGTTGCAGTGCACGAATCGCATCATCATTACCAGGAATAGGATAATCCACACCATCTAATGAGTTATTACTATCAACTACACCAATGACAGGAATACCTAACTTCACTGCTTCTTTCACGGCAATATTTTCATACCCTACATCAACAACAAACAGTGCATCAGGTACTCGCTTCATATCCTTAATACCACCAATGCTTCTGTCTAGCTTTTCTCTTTCACGCATCAACATTAATGCTTCTTTCTTATTACGCTGCTCTAAAGAACCATCTTCCATCATTTTCTCAAGCGTTTTTAAACGCATAACAGAGTTTTTTATTGTTTGGAAGTTAGTCAACATACCGCCTAACCAACGCTGGTTAACGTAAGGCATGTAACAACGCTCTGCTTCCTCTTTAATCACATTTTGCGCGGAACGCTTTGTACCAACAAAAAGGATTTTTCCGCCCTTAGCAGCAATTTTACCAACAACATTCATTGCATCATTAAACAATGGTAAAGTTGATTCTAAGTTAATGATATGAATCTTATTACGCTCACCAAAAATATAGGGAGCCATTTTTGGGTTCCAATAGCGTGACTGATCTCCAAAATGAACGCCAGCTTCAAGCATTTGACGCATTGTTACGTTAGCCATTTATTTACCTTAAATTAAAGTG
>DRMA01000144.1 GCA_011375245.1 Thiothrix sp.
CCATGCGCTCAAAGTATTTAACCAGCGCAAACCATTCAGTGCATGAGGCACCATATCGCTGTATTCACTGGCATCATGCAAGGCCGTGCGGAGTAATTTAAAGAGTTTATCGTCGTTATCATTTGCGCCCATATGACCCATGGCTTCAATGGCTGCCGCTTGTAAGACATGTTCCTTATCTTTTGCTAGTTTGAGTAATACGTCCAATACCTGTGGATCAGCCGATTCGCCTAAAGCAAGCACAGCACGTTGGCGATATTCAATATTATCCAAGTACTCAATGGAACTGAGTAACACCGCTTTACCTTGTGTTTGCCCACCTTTTGCTAAGGCTTCGGCAGCAAGGAATTGTATGTCGGCCTCTTGATGAGTGAGTAAAGTTAATAAGCCCTTCGCCAATGCTGCGGACTGGTTACGCTGGTAATAACGCCAACCGATCACTGCCGTCAATGCGGTTAAAAATTCAAGTTCAACAATCGGTATGGCTTTTAATAAGGCAGCATCAGGAATATCCGTAGGCATCCAACTTAATGTAGTAAGCAATTGTTGGGCGCGTTGTGCTTGCTTGCACTGTAATAAGGTTTCAAATAAACGTACTAACAAGGCATGATGGCGTGGATGCTGTTTTTCCAACCATTGTGGTGGCGCATCGGTTTCATCTTCATCACTATTATAAACATGATCATACAGCGGCTGGTCATAACCACTAATAACCAATAGACTATTAAACAACAACGTGTGTTCTTTCTCATACTTGGCAAAACGCGCTAACAAAGTTTCAGCAACCGCTACATGACGATAATTAGCAATGATTTGATAGATCACCTCTAAAGGCAAATCACGCGCGGTTTTTTGTTGCTCTAAATAATCGGTTAAGAAAACCGCCACTTCAGTGGTTTCGAGTTGTCCTAACGCCCGTAAAATGGCTTTTTGCTGTTTTTCGTCATTACTTTGCACTAAAAGCAACTTTAATTTCGCTAAAATAGCAGGATGTTGATGACGTGCCAAAAGTCGGGCGGCTTTAATCACAATCTCAGGATGATCATTATCCGTGGCAAGTAAGAGCTGTTGTTGACAGGCTTTATCGTCATACTGTTTTGCCAAGGCAGATAGGCATTCATGACGTAATGACAGCGTATAAGACTGCAATGCACTGGGCGCGGTTTTGATTAAGCCCTCTTCCTCTACTAATAAGCGATAGGCTTCAATCGCCAAGACTTCATCGCCCGTCATTAATAGATCATGCAATAAACCCAACGATTTTTTCACAGGGTAGTGATCAACTAAAAGCGTTAAGCCTTGCTTAGCAATATCGCTTTGTGGCGATGCCGTTGCCGCATTACCTAAACGTTCTAAATCCATTTCCAAACGTTGCAAATCATCGAAAGCCGTTTGGCGAATGAGTGAATGGGGATGATTGAGCAAGGTGAGTAAGCAACTTTCAATGCTGGGTTTAAGCTGTAGATCATGCGTTGCTAGATAATGCAGTCCACGTAAAGAGGCGGCTTGTAAGCGTTGTGCTAACTCACCATCAATATCATTAACATCATCTGCACGTATACGACCTAAATACGCACCAAAGGCTAATTCACGCCATTGTCTTACTTCCTCTGCATCAATTTCAAGACACTTAGGCGCTTGATAAGCAGGAAGTACCGATTGATAACGCGCCATAAATGCCGCGATGGTTAGCTGCCACTGCTCCATACTCACGCGCTGATCCCAGTTTTGTAACAAGGCAATAAAGCGCACCTTAATAAAGGGTTCAGCACTAACAATAATCGCGCTGTATTGCTGTAACATTTCGGGGGTAAATGCCCAACGTAAGCTTTTTTTGCCTGCGGCACGATTTAGCCAGTCAGCCGCATATTGCCAACATTGCTCAGCATCATCATAACAACTAAGAAGGTCAGCGCCCATGCGTTGTAAGCATGGTTCTTCTACCGCAAGACATTGCAGGCTTAACACAGGTTTATCAGCATGTTGCACTAATTCAGTCGCCAATAAAATAAACTGACTACTGAGACGACTATCTTCAGCAATCACAAAACGTTGCAATATCTGCGGCGTGACTTGTGCTAGGCAAACCTGTGCAGTTAATAATTGTCTGCGTGATAATTGCTGTTTAATCTTGTTATCCATTAAGGTCGTCGCAATATCAGCCTCATAATCATCTGCGATATAAGCTAGTGCTAAGGCGGCAGCCGCGCGAATTTTTATCGTGTCATTTTTTAATAAGGTCTGTAATGCTGCTTTATGTTCGACAGCATTAAGCATGGGTAAAACATCAGCTGCGGCATTAACCAGTGTTTTATCCTTATTATTGAGAAAACCTGCCACCACCTCAAAGGCACGTGCATCACCTAATAACGCTAAACCTTGCAACGCACTAATAACGGCTTCTTGCCAACGCTGTTTATCCTCTACTTTTTCAGGTTTAGGCTGTTCAGCTAAAGCCAATAAAATGGCATAGGATTGTGGATCACCTAATGCTGCACTAGCTTTCGCCGCCGCAACACGTATATCTTCATATTGACTCTCCAATGCATCACTTAATACGGCTTTACTGTCTTGTTGATCAATCAAAGCCGTCAGTGCTTGATGACGTAATTGACGGTCTTCGTCGTTCAGTAATGGTAATAATAACGGCTGGTTATCGGTACTTGGCTTACTAATGATGTGCTGTAAAACAGCTTGGCGCGTATCAACAAACTCACTGGCTAAGGCAGTTTGTAAAACGGTTAATGGCGTAAATTTTTTCTTTTGTTTGATCCCTAATGTAAATGCTTGCTGACGAATTTTGGCAAACGGATTGTTCAACAGTAATTGCTTTAATAACGGTAATGTCCATGTAGCCGCCTGCTTTACTTGGCTCGCAGCGGTTAGTTCATTAAGCACTTCTTGATGAATATCTTCATAATGGCTTTGTAATAAGAGTTGCAGCGTTTGCAAGGTATCGCCGCCGAGTAAACGATTAAAACAGGCTTTAAAGGTTTCTTGGCGAATCGTTGCAAAAGGCGAATTGAGTGCTGCTTTGAGTAAATGTAATGCTTGATCAGTAGCGTTTGTATTTTTTTCTATATTTTTTAAGGTATCCAATAATGTGCTTAAGGCACGTAACTGAATATCACTGTGTTCAATGGTTAATCCCACCCTTGCTAATTTCAAGGGCTGTTGTTGAACGTGTTGCAAGGCACTAAAAGCAGCATCACGTACAGCAGCTTGGCTGTCCTGCAATAAATTTTGTAGCGTTGCAATACTATTATCTTGCTGCAACCATGCAAAGGCTTTACAAACACCCACACGAACATCGGTATCACGATCATGACTTAATAAGAGTAGTAACCCAAAAGCTCGCGTATCTTCTAAAACCGCTAAGGCAAAACTGGCGGTAAAACAAATATCCGCATGACGACTGCTCATCCCTTGCAATAAGGGTTCATAGTCATTATGTGTAAGTTTATTTAAGCTAATCGTTGATTTTGTTGTTAATTTATTCTTGATCTTTTGCGTGAGACTGGGTTTAACCCGATCATTGGCTAATAACTCAAAGTCTTCTAGTTCTTCTAACTGACGCGCAAGGTCTTTTTCACGTGCTTTTAGAATATTGCTGAGCTTTTCCTGACTCAAAATCGACACTAAAAAAGCCGTATGGCGTACTAAAGCATCATTATGATCTTGTAATAAGGCAATCGCTCGCTTTACCTCACTCATATCCAGCAAACCACGCTGAAAAAGGCGAATCATCGCTGCACGTTTCAAATCAGCATAACGTGACTTCAATGCTTGCAAGCCTGCTTTTGGGTCTTTTTTGCTATACAGCGTTTCTAACACACTTAACGCAAACTCACGTAAACGCCATTCTTTATGGTTAAGTGCCTCAAGTAATAATAACTCTGCACGCGCCTGCTTCTTTGCCAACACCACTAATTTGCTTAATGCGAGACGACCAATATCTTCATAGTTATGTTGCAAAACCAATGATAAGTAGCCCAAATCGTCTACTTTTGCCTGTTTTTCCAAACCTGCAAAGGCTAAACGGCGAATGCTTTCATGTTTTCGGTCACATAAGGCATCTTCTAATAAAGTAACCGCATGAGGATGCTTTGCCTTAGTGGCTAAAGTGACGATTAACTCGCGGATGGCTTTATCTTGTTCACGCGCCAGATGTTTTTTCAGTAGATCAATGGATTTTTTATCATCATACTGTAGCAGAAATCGTACCGCCTTTTCACGTAATACAGGATCAGATTCTTGAAGTTCATTCTGCGCCCATGCATAGCCATCACGGGTAATGTGCTTCAGCTCAGTAAAACGTTCCTCAGCATCAATACCTACCGCACGTAAGGAGTTATCACTATTGGCAATCAGTAAATAACGACTATCTTTAACGCTGACTAACCCTGCGGCGATTGCCTTATGCAGATTGTTTTGCCAACTGACAGGCTGACCACCTTCATAAGCCCATGATTTAGCACTTTTATCCGTAGCAACAGTAAAGAAGCGTTTTTCGCCAAGGACAATATCGGTAATAACCCCTGTATGATTTTTCTTTTTACCACGATCTAAGGCTTCAAGCTCACCTAATGCATGGGTGCTTAATAGTTTTTTATCGTCACCTGCGGAGAAAAAACGTAATTCATGCGGTTCAAATTGTAAGGCAGTGACTTTTCCTTGGTGTAAATCCGCTTTAGCAGAGAAATGTAATTGTTGTTCACGGTATTCATAGACAGCAATTTCACCACTTTGCATACCCAACGCAAGATAAGCGCCTGTTGCATCACTGGCAATCATGGTTGCACTATCATGCAACGAAAAGCTGATTTGTTGTTGGATCGTTTGCTTTTCTGTATCAATTAATGTCAAAGCATCTGCTTGCAAAATGACAATACTGCTATCGCTAAGATGAGTCATCGCAATAATCGGCTGCTCAAAAACAGGTAATTTTTTTAATGCTTTCGGCTTACCCTTGGTAATAGCCGTTTGGTACAAATAACCATCCTCAGCCGCTAACCATATGTTTTTTGTTTTGTTGTCTGCTGCCAATGCTGTCGCACCACAGGATAAGGCGCTTTCATATAAACGCATTTCATCAAGATTAAAACGGTATAACCCCGTTGCTTGACCTTCGTAATGCTTGCTGACAAAAACCACCCATTCTTCATAACAGTGAATAGCGTGTAACTCGCCACGGTAATAGGCTAAATAATTGTCATGTGACATGCTTATACTCCTAGCGTGGCAAGTTGGGGATAGTTATGCTCAATGCGCGTAACTGCAACAAGGCAAGCCGCTTGCTCCATTGCACCGCGTGATTGGGTAAAGTTTTGTAATAACGGCAAAATCATTTGCGCAAATTCATCGTCTTCTAATGCCAAATCACGAAAGGTTTCGATTAAGGCTTTTTTGGCTAAACAGGCTGAAAGGGGTTTCAAACGCTGACTATTATTGATTGAATGCGCAAAACCACCTGGGGGCAATTCATATAACCAACGTTGTAATAACTGTTGTAATGCCGCTTTATCAGCAGGCAAGTGCTTAGGGCGAATGGGTAAACCTGTTCCCTGTTTTTGCTGTTGTTCCTGCTGCTTTTTTTGCAAGGCTTTTGTGCCTTTTATTGCTACAGGTGTATAAGGCTGCCAATGACTCGTCGTCGCATAACGACGGTATAACGACCATAAAATACGCACCACAAAACTGCGTATTTCACGATCTGGGCTTTCGGTGAGTTGAAATAAGGCTTCGGGTTGCTGAAAGGTTTCATGCTGCTGGATAATCTGCATCCCCAACTGGCGTGTTTGCGGTTTTTTTGAATGACAAAATTGATAGACCGCCTTCACTTCTAAGGTTTCGGCAGAAAGACGATAGCGTTTATTCTCATCGGTTGGCTCTGCTAATAATGCCTCATGAGTAAATTCACGCACATCCGCATATTTGGATTCGCATAAGGCAATCAGTTGTGCTGAAGTAGGCTGCCAACGGGCAAATTCCCATTTTGCGATACTAAGGGCAAAATGGCGTAACGGTGTATGCGCATGAAAAAATAAGCTTTCAAACTGCTCAAAACGAATAAATTTCTCGGGTAATGCTGCCTGTGGATCGACAGGGCGACTGGTCAGTTTTAAACATAAATCAGGATGATGATGACGTAAGTAAGTCAATGCAAATTTGCCAACAGGTGTATCAGTATTATCAGTTGCCATTGTCCATAAGGTTTGACAACCTGCCATTGCATCATTATTGGCAAAATCAGCAGGCACAAAGGCTTTAAGCATAATATCAACGGCAAATTGATGATAATGCTCTTCAGCACGATTAACTAATTGCATCAGCCACTCAAAACCAAGATCAGCAGGATTAAAGCGACGTACATCACTTAACCAACGACGCACAACCATGCCTAAATCATGCTGATATTCCCCCGCTGAAAAGGTCAGTGCTTGCGCCCATTGTTGATCAGATTCGCGCAAAGATTGAATAAAAGGATACTGATCCCAACTGGGTTCGTAAACCAATGCCTGATAATAATCAATCGGTAATAGATTGGCTTTAATATAATCATTATCAAGCCATTCTTGTGTTGTTTCACTGGTTAATGGATGCAGTAAATAAGTTTGCACGCTTTCTGCGGATAAATACTGCAAACCTAATGCTTCAAGCTGTTTTAAACAAAAAATGGCGACTTGTGAAGCGTAGTCTTTTTCGATATCCAGCTCAGCCAACACCGTTTGGAAATACGTTACCCCTAATGTTTTTAATGGATGAAGTTCAAGCAAGTTGGTTTTGCTAAAGCTAACACTGTAATGCGTTGCCGATAGTAAACGCTGTTGAAACCATGCTGCTGAGAGTTCTTTGCGCCCAAAATGACGACGCAGCTGGCTACTGGCAAAGGCATTGCTGTGTTTATATTCGAGCAATTGTCCCCATGCGTCTAAGCCTACCTCTTTACGTGGATCACGCTCGCTGAGTAATTGTTTTGCTAGTTTTCGCACTGCTTGAGCGTTGTTATTCATTAACCGTAGCAATAAATCCAGCTCAATATCTCGTGCGTAAGTGCTGACATATTGACAAGCATAAGCACTGGCAGTACTGCTACTTGAGGTTAATAAACCAATAACAAGCTCATGCAACCCTTGTGTTCTAAATTGCTGCTGTTCTAGTTTAGGTGAATTTTTTAATAGCCAAACTAACAAACCATCTAATGCAGCACTTTCAATAGGTAGAGCCGCTAGTTGGATAATCCATTTCGTATCAATATCACGTAAAAAGAACTTAAAATTCTGCGTTAACGCATTACAAGCATATTGACGTACTTTTTCCGAATGTGCAGTAGACAATAAGCGTAATAACGGCTCAGGGCTACGTTGCCATGTTTCGGCAAAGGCACGATTTTTCAGCAAATCATTAGAGGCTATATAACCAAAATGTGCCATACCGTAACGTTTACTTTGGTGATGCCAAATGTGATTCGCCACCCATGTCGCTGACCAATTCGTATTATCAGGATAAGCAGCAAGGCATGAAGCCGCTGCATCAGGGTAACAAACAGGTAATGACTCGCCTAGTTTGCGCAAATAACGCCAGCCACGCCTTACCATATAAAGCAAGGTTGCATGACTAATACTGGCATCGTTATTAGCATGCGCTGCATCAAAACGGGCAATCAGTTCACCTAATAAGGGATGATCAGCCTTTTTTTCTGCCTCTTTATAAATGATTTTGAAAGCTTTCCATATGCCATATTGCAAGGGTAAGGTACGAATAATTTCTATCAATACACAACGAGCATAAAAGCTATCATCAGCATAAATAAATAGAATAAGGGTATGGAGTTTGAGGCTATCGGATAAAGGAACCTCTGCATTATCAGCGGTTAATAAGGCAAGTTGCTCAACGCGGTAGTTATATTGCTCTTCTGCGGGCAGTTGACGAAAAGAATAGCTGAAAATAGTGCGTAAAAAGCGTGGAAAGGTTAAGGCTTCATCGCGAATAGATTGGGTGGGGTATGGGTCTTTTTGCTGTGCCAAACTTACCATATAATCGACGAGCGCAGGGTCTTTAAGAGACCATGCTTGTTGAATAGCAGTAAGAGTAAATGGCATATGACGAGTCCTTTATTATTATTTATTATTAAGTGGAACAAAAACTATTTATTTACATAAAGATAAAACAAAATGTTTACTTTATGGACTTATTTTTATGTTTTAAGCGTAAAAAAAAGGCCATTATTTAACAATCATAATGGCCTTCGGGGCTAAAAAAACCCTCCAGCTTATTCCTATCACAGTTCACGAGGGCAGCGTGAGCATAAAAAGGCGCAGCACTTAAACACCTTTCTAAAGCGATATCAGGGTTAGCTGAATGATTTTTTTAAAGCTTTTAAATCTACCTCAGTACCTGTTACATGGAAGGCTAACGGGCTCGCATTAATAGGGTGTACCCTACTAGTATACGGAACCGCGTTCGCGTGGTTGCGCCAGCCCGTATACTAGTAGGGTACACCCTATTAATATAGCGAGACTGAAACAGCCTTCCTTGTGATCATGTCAATGTAATACTCAAAAACGGCGCAACGCCGTTCTCTGGCTACAAGAACCAAATCGCTAGACTCTTAAAGTGGGAGGAAATATACCGATTGATTGCTCAATAATCAATCAATTTTTATTAAAAAAACACCAGAACCAGTCAAAAAATAAGCCAAGTTACGCATAAATAATAGTTTTTATATTCATAAAAAATTCACATAATAAATTTATTTATGCCAAACTTTAACTGATAGGACTGCTATACTGGTCTTTCTTTGTCTAAAACAAATTCCATGCACAAGACGTCAACTACCCGCCCCTAAACTAAAGGGGTAGGCCTGAGTCGCGAGATTCGAGATATGTTTTCGAACAAATATAGGTGATTCGTTTTTTATTAGCGAATAACCCACTTTTTAGGAGCATTTTAGGATGAATGTATTTGTACTCAATCAACATGGCGAAGCTTTGATGCCTTACAAACCGCAAAAAGTGAAACCATTTAAATAACATATAACCAATTGATTTTTAAATTAAAACAAAATTTAATTGTATAAAAACTGTTGATTTATTGTGTTAATAGAGTAGCTGAGTTATCATGCATTTGGACTTGGAATGGTGATAATTTCATCAGTTACTCTATAAAACCAATAGACTGATTATGCAAACCAACCAAGAATATTTAATTAAAAGGATAAAATAATTTTATTTTATCTAATATTGGGCTAAGTAATCGTTCATATCCATAATATGCTATAAAACAAATACTTATGTTTATTTTACAAATGAATTACTTATATATTTATATACTTTCTGTTGCTGACAACAACATCGAAGTGAATTTAAAAACATACTTTAAAAAATAAAAATAAAATCATTATCTCAACAATAAACCAAAGTTCCCTCCTCCCATCGGGCCAAATACAGTTTGGAATATGATTTTATAAAATTTAATTTACGAGTAGTAAATCAAGGGGTCAAATCATGTCAACCACTAGAAACATTATCATTTTGTTCCTTGTGAGCTTATCTTTTACTAGCTGTTCTTTAGCCCCAGGTGTCGCAGGTCCTGGATCAAAAATAACAAGTAAAGAAACTCAACATGCAAAAAATGCTTACAAACTAATAAAAATTACCCCAGCACTTATTAAATCCAACATAAACCAAAAAAGACACTATCGTTCAAGGCTATCAGCTCATACAACAAGAGCAGGCTATTCCTATAAAATAGGTCCACAAGATATTCTATCTATTACAGTTTGGGATCATCCAGAGCTAACAATTCCCGCAGGTGAATTTCGTTCAGCTGAAGCATCAGGATATCCTGTACAAGCTGATGGTCAATTTTTCTTCCCTTATGTTGGCTATATAAATGCAACAGGAAGAACAGTCGATGATATTCGCCAAGAAATCACTGAAAGACTCACAGGAACCGTCATTAATCCTCAAGTAGGTGTTTCAATCGCTAAGTTTAGAAGCCAATGGGTTAGCATAACTGGGGAAGTCAAAAAACCAAGTACTCTCGCTATTACTGATGTTCCTTTAACCATACTGCGAGCCATTAGCTTATCAGGGGGTATGACGGAACTTGCTGATAAAACTAACTTATTACTTAATCGCAATGGAAAAGTACAACGCATCAGTTTCGATGATTTATCACGTAAAGGCAACTTACAACACAATATATTGCTTAAAGATGGTGATTCATTGCACATTATGGAAAATACGGCTAACAAAGTCTTTGTCATGGGTGAAGTCAACAAGCCACAAAGCATGACTTACACACGAACAGGTCTAACTTTAGCCGAAGCAATCAACAATGCAAAAGGACTGAAAGAAGAGACAGCCAACCCTATGGGTGTCTTTGTTCTTAGGCAAGAAAATAAAAATGATAAAAAACCAACAGTTTATCAGCTTAATGTCTCATCCGTTCATGCATTTTTATTAGCAGAACAATTTAACTTAAGAAACCGCGATATTGTTTATGTAACCGCTGCTGATGTCACTCGTTGGAATCGTGTTATTAGTCAAATACTACCTTCAGCTTCTTTATTCAGTAGCTCAACCACTACACTGGGAAATTTTTAATTATGTTTAACAATGTACTTATGGTTTGCGTTGGCAATATCTGCCGCAGCCCAATGGCAGAATACCTGCTCAAGGATACTCTACCTGAATTAAATGTTTTCTCAGCAGGCCTTAGTGCTGTTGTTGGTAAAACAGCAGAAAAAACAGCAATGCGTCTCATGCAAGAAAAAGAGATTGATATGTCTGATCATTGTGCACAGCAACTAAATACGTTGTTGCTATCGCGGGCAGATCTAGTACTCGTCATGGAACAAGCACACCTTAATACCATTCATCATAACTATCCAGCAGCGCGTGGCAAAGTGTTCTTATTAGGTAAATGGATCAACAACAAGCAAATCGTCGATCCTTACCAAAAAGGTGAACAAGCCTTCCAAGACTCACTACACGCTATAGAAGCATCAATATCAGGTTGGCAAAACAAGATTTGGAGAACGACACGTGTTAAACAACGTTACGCATATAGCTGATAGAAACGAAGATAGTGATGAAATCAATCTGCGTGAACTATTCAGCACATTACTTTCAGGAAAATGGCTGATCCTTTCCATGATTATTATTGGTACAACCATTGGCTATGCCCATTTATGGCGGACTGCACCAGAGTACAAAGCAGACGTACTCTTGCAGATTGAAAAAAAGGGAGGATCTGCCATTCCTGGTATGGAATTACTAGGACTTGATTCTTCCGACCTAGGAACCGCTACAGAAATTCAAATTATTCAATCTAGAAAGATATTAGGTCAAGTGGTCGATGAGCTAAAATTAGCAGTCATTGTACAACCAAACTATTTGCCTTTTATAGGCGAAAGTTATATAAGAAATAATTCTACGAGTTCTCAACACCCCCCTGCCATTATCAGTTGGTTGCCCATTGATCTAACCCCTTATACATGGGGCAATGAAGCACTCGATATTACTCATTTTACCGTTAGCCCTGAATATGAAAATCAAGCATTAACTCTATTGGTGGGAGAACATTCAAACTATCAAGTTTTTGATTCAAAGGGTATTTTACTGCTCAAAGGTATTGTTGGTAAGACAGCTAATAATCAAGAAGATAATATTAACCTGCACATTAGTAAAATTAACGCAAAAAAAGGAAAATCATTCACACTAATACGCAAATCAAGATTAAGCGCAATCCAAGACTTAAGAAGCCAATTAAACATTGCTGAAGTAGGAAAGAAATCAGGTATCTTGCGCTTGACCATGAATGGAAAAAACAAGGAAGATATTGCAAAAAAACTTAATAAAATTAGTAGTATTTATTTACAACTTAATGTATCTCGTTCAGCAAAAGAAGCCAGTAAATCACTAGAGTTTTTACAAGGACAAGTAAAAGCACTCAAAGCAGAAGCAGATAAAGCCGATAATGATTTACAGCAATTCAGAACAAAAAATAAAACCATTGATCTCACCTTAGAAACAAGTGGACTAATGAAACGGGTAGCAAAGATAGACGAAGCCTTACAAACCTTATTATTAAAACAAGCCGAATTAGAAAAAAAATTCACATACAAACATCCAAGCTTGCAAGCATTAGCCAAACAAAAAGCAAACTTACAGAAGCAAAAAAATATAGCGCTTAGTAAATCATCAAAACTACCTAAAAAACAACAGGTACTCTTGCGCTTAGAACAACAATTAAAGATAAAAAGTGAAATTTATATTGATGTTCTTAATAAAATACAAGGCTTTAAAATGGCTAAGGCAGGAACAGTGGGTAATGTCTATATTCTTGATAAGGCGGTCACTCATGATAAACAAATTAGCCCTAAACCTGTGATGATACTGGGCATAGCAGCTATGCTTGGTGCGTTACTGGGAATTGCAATAACGTTCATCAAAGCGGCATTAAAAATCACCATCGAAGATGCTGAATCCTTAGAAATAGCCACTAATCTCCCCGTTTACATAACTGTTCCAAAAGCGAAAAAGACCAAGAAAAATCGAAATAAAAAGAAAGAACTACTGCGGATGATAGAACCACACGATCCAGCGATAGAAAGCTTACGCAGTTTACGTACCAGCTTACGTTTTGCCATGATTGAATCGGATAATAATATAGTGATGATCAGTGGAACAAGTCCTGCTGCTGGAAAGTCATTTATATCGTCAAACTTATCAGCGGTCATCGCTGATTCTGGGCAACGCGTATTGTTAATTGATGCTGATATTCGTAAAGGCTACCTTGCAGATGTCTTCAAGCGAACGCTGTCACCAGGACTCTCTGAATATATTGCTAACAATGCCCCACTTAATGATGTAATTCAAACAACAGAGGTTGAAGGGCTTGATTTAATCACATGTGGTCAAGCAGTACCCAACCCTTCAGAACTTTTAATGCATAATAACTTTGAGCGGTTATTACAACAGGTTTCTGCACAATATGACCTTGTGCTCTTGGATACTCCACCTATTCATGCCGTCACTGATCCAGTAATTATTGGTAAATATGCTGGTGTTATACTCCTTGTCATCAAATATCAGTTTAATACGCTGACTGAAGTTCAGGATGCACTAAAGGTTCTCTCAAATAGTGGTATTCCAGCAAAAGGCTTTATCTTAAATAACGTTGAACCACGCGCACAAAAATATGCCTATGGTGAGTATAGCTATGATAGTTACTATTCTGCAGGTAAGCGTTAGCAATAATAGCTAAGATAGCTAAGATAGATGTAGAGATAAGGCATACCTTGTCTCTACATCTCGACCATAAAACGACTTAATAGTGATAGTAGCTCAATAACACATCTTTACCCCACTCTCTCCTAATAATTGCTCTATTTCTTTCAACTCAGCATCACTAATTGGCGCACTATAAGCCTCACCTAAACGTATCTGCGCTGTTGCTTTTTCCGTTTCATAATGAATAAAAACACCACATGAGCGTCGCTCATCATTCTGAAAAACGCGTTGTAAAACATCAATCGTTGCATCATTAGCAAGTGGCGGGGTTATCTTTAATAATAATCGTTGAGCTAATACATCACGTGCTGTTTCCATCGTATACAAAGCAGTAACACGCAACCGTGTTGTGCCTGTACGTCTATCAGTATTAATCACTCCTTCGACTATTAGTAACTCTCCATTCTCAATAAGGTCTCCATATTCTTCAATAATATTGGTAAAAATAAACACTTCAAGATAAGAACTACCGTCATCTAATTGCACAAAAGCACGTCTGCCTTGCTCAGTAGGCTGAAAGCGCACTGATGACACAATTCCCGCAATTAGCACAGATACTTTGTTAAAGGTCGAGCCATCTAGATCATCAAGATCACGCAACCAATGTGTTCTAAGTTGTTTTAATTCACGCTCATAGGCATTCAGTGGATGCCCTGTTAAATATAGACCTAATGCCTTTTTTTCTTTATTTAGCCGTTCACGTTCCTGCCATTCTTCCCGCTCAGGTATCTCTGACTCTTGTCCATCAAGTGCTTGTGTTGCACCACCAAAAAGATCCACCTGCCCCACTGTTTGATCCTTCTGATATTGTGTTGCCATCCGTATAGCATCAGGTAAATAGTCCATCAAACTACGCCGTGTTTGACCGAAAGAATCTAACGCTCCACTGACAATTAACGTTTCATAAACACGGCGGGAAACTTTGTTAGATACCATTCGCTTACATAAATCAATTAATGAGGTAAATCTCCCATCTTGCTGGCGATTTTCACAAATAAGCTCGATAGCTGATTCGCCAATACCTTTAATTGCTCCCAAGCCATAAACAATCTGTCCTTCAGCATTAACCGTAAATCTATATTCCGATAAATTAATATTCGGTGGTACAAC
>DRMA01000145.1 GCA_011375245.1 Thiothrix sp.
GGTAACTGTAAGCGAATACGCGAAATCCAAGGTGTGCCAAGCATTTGTAAACCAATTATAATCATCATTATTGATACCGCTAGTACAAGTATAGAAGTTGCATAGGTTGATAATTGAAAAGCGCCACCAATCACACCAAGCAAACCACCTAAAAGTGCGTAGGAAAATAAACGTCCGCTATTAAACATGATAAAAGGCATTGAGCGTTTAACTAATGGCGTGTCATTATATAAAGTATTCCATTGTTTTGAGAGTGAAAGCAATAAGCCTCCAACTAAAGCAGCACAGCTTGAAATACCTGCAATAAGCCCAAATGTAAAAAATGCCCAAGAAGAAGAGGATGAAGAAATGGAAATAGCACTAAAAGACCATTGATAATTTAATAAATGATAAACAGCAACAGAAATGATTAGTGCTAACGTTATTTTTATAAAACGACGTTTCTTATCATTTATTTTTTCTTTCCTATTAGGTTTTTCACTGAGCGTATAACCTAAATTATTCAATACCTGATTATATTGTTTAGCTGGGTTAATATCTTCTTTTAAATGCTCAACAACAATTGTTTTTTTTCCAAAGGATACATCTGTTGTTTTTACATTAGGGAGTGCCTTCAATTCTTTTTCTATAAGTAATTCACAGGCAATACAGTGCATGCCGTCAATATAGTAAGTTGATGATTCATATTTGATTTCATTTTCCATCTTCGCACCCCTGTTTTTAAATGCCTTGGTTATCAATAAAAATATTTCTATTTTTACAACCCTAGAAGAAACATATTGTTCTCCACATAAAATTTGTCCTTGTGCCCAATCTTTCATTAACGCAAACGATATACCAAGGGCAAACTAAATGACCATTGTGTGCGTTTAATCTCAGGAGGAAAAGCGAGTAATGTACTAGAAACCCGCTGAATAGTTTGTAATGCCGCTTTATCTAAATGACGACTTCCCGAGCTTTTTTTAATACGGATTTGTCTGATTGTGCCGTTGGCATACAGTAAAAATGATACGATGACCGTCCCTTCTTCCTTACGTCGCTTGGCACGTTTGGGGTAGTTTTTTTGTTGTGCAATGAAACGTTGTAATCGTGCTTTATAGCGTTGTTCTGCTTGCCCATTTGGTAATAGTTTTTTAATGGCTGATTTTTTAGCTGTTATCGGTGTTGTGATTTGTTTAGTTGCTACGTTTATGCGTTGTGATCGTGGTTGGGGTGTTGAAACGGTTTGTTTTATTTGTGTGTTTTGATAAGCACGAATCATCTCATCTAAGGCTTTATCTCTCGTTTTTGCTTTCATTTTTGCTTTGATGATCTTGTTTATCGTTTTGGGTTTTATCCGCTGTTTTTTTACTACGGATTGTCTTTTTTGTGGTTTTTTTTCTTTATCACTGATTTTTTTAGCATTCACTGTTTTAGGCGGGATGCGTTTTTTTACTACGGGCTTGGGTTTAATCGCTTTGGCTTGGACAGGTTTCGCTTGAGTCATCGGCGGTGTGGGCGTAGTCGTTTTGACTCGGGGTGGTTTGCTGACAGGTTTTGTGGGGTTAATCACAGGTTCTTGAAACATGGATAAATGCAAAGGAATCACTTTTTCAACCGAGGGCTTAGGTGTGGGTTTTTCTGCCAAGCTGTAAGCGAATAATACTAAACTGCTGTGAAGTAAAAGTGATACAAAAAAACCAATGGCATTGCTTTTCATTAACGATAATTATTGCGTGTGTTTACGTGTCAAAATGGATAGTTTTTCCAATTGGTATTTTTTTAGCATATCAACGATAAAAACAAAGTGTTTAAACCTGACGCTCTCATCAACCCGTAGCACAATCACACTTTCTTTATTCAGTGTTTTCAACCGTTGTTCAAGTTCTGCTTCAGTGACTAATTGATCTGTAAAAAAAATCTGCTGACGGCTATTGATGGATAACTCAATTATTTTTTCATCAGTCGGGGTCGCTGCTTCTGCGGTTTCGGTTTCAGGTAACGTCACCTCAATCAAGCCTTGTGAAACAAAAGAAGCGGTTGTCAGTACAATAGTCAGTAGTACCAACATAATATCAATAAAGGGAATAACATTAATTTGATCAAATGCTCGCATCGTCATTTATGCCTCTTGATCGTTTGGATCTGGGTACAGCTTTTGGTCTTGAAGGGCTTTCCATTGCGCCATCAGTACATCAACTTTGCGTAATAACATATTGTAAAAAACAATCGCTGGTAAGGCGACGAAAAGACCTGCTGCGGTTGCTTTAAGGGCTAATGCGAGTCCTGTCATAATAGCTTGTATATTAATTCCATTGCCTTGTCCCATCTGATAAAAAGTCAGCATAATGCCAAGTACTGTGCCGAGTAATCCTACATAGGGTGCATTGCTACCAACCGTAGCGATAAAAGTTAAATGGTTCGTTAGTGCAATCTGTAATGTTTGTTCATGGGTAAATTGATGCAAACAAATACGTGCGTAATAAACATAACGTTCAACAACCAGCCAAAGCATAATAAAACTCATCAGTCCTAAAATACCAAAGACGAGAAAGTCTAAATTTTCTTCTAAAAATAGCACCAATATAACCTTAGTAAATCAATGACAAATGACAAGGTACAATTCTTAATCAAATAGAGCAAATACAAAATAAAAAGCGTGTCTTTTCACACAATCTATTCGTTTTATCACACAATTAAAGACAACGAGAAGTAAGGAATAACGTGTTATTTAGCCATTTGTTGTATGGCATAGATATTGCATTGGTCTCTTTAATTATTATTCAAATTAATTCTAGAGATAGAAAACATGAAACGAACACGTTATTTTCTTTATGGTAGTCTACTAAGTATTTCACCGACCTCCTTGTTATTAGCGGATACCTTGGAGAGCATCCAGATTGAAGATGAGGCATTATCAAATACGCCGTTTGAGCCTTTTTTTGTTACTCCTGAGGATATTCCTAGTGTTGTCAATAATGCTGATTTTCTAAAACGTATTCCAGGAGCGAATGTAAATAAAAATGGTGCGCTTACAGGTATTCCACAATACCGTGGCATGTTTGGTGATCGGGTTAATGTACTTACTGATGGGATTAATGTGAAAGCGGCAGGGCCAAATGCGATGGATCCCGCAATGAGTTCTTTAGCTGCGGATCTCACGGAGGTCGTGACACTTTATCGTGGTATTGCTCCTGTGAGCAGTGGTGTTGAAACGATTGGTAGTACGGTGAAAGTAGAAACGAAATCGCTGGATTTTGGTACGGGCGAGAAAATGAAAACACAAGGCACTCTTAATGCCAAGTTGAGTAGTGTTGATAAAGGAAAACATGCATCTGCCTTTGTCGGCGCAGCAAATAAAAGCCATAAAATATATGTAGGACTCGCAACAGAGCAAGGAGATAGTTTCTCTTTTAAAAACGGTGAGAATTTCAATACTGACTATGATCGTGACACCATTATTATTGGTTATGGCTTCCAATCAGCAGCAGGGAAACATCAGTTTGATCTTAACTATCATCATAATGATACGGGTAAAACAGGCACACCTGCTTTACCAATGGATATTGCGTATGTAAAAGGCGATGTGATCAATCTTGATTATACAACCCAACTGAATGACGGCTTGAAAATGAGTGCGAAAATAGCAAGGCAAGATTCTGATCATAAAATGTCTAATTTTCAGTTTCGTACAGTAACCGCTCCAGCACGTCGCTTTGCATTAACGGACGTAAAAAGTGATAACTATAAACTACAGCTAGAAAAACAAATAGGGCAACAATCACTCACGATGGGGATCAATGGTGATACCGCAAAACATCGTGCTGATATTTTTAATCCCGATAATAGTGCCTTTAAAGTGACCAATTATGATGTGGAACGTGATCGTAATAGCGTATTTGCTGAAGTCACCCAACCTGTTACGCCAGCTTTAACATTACAAGCAGGTTTACGTTATACAAACGTGAAAATGAATGCAGCGGATGTAAGTACTTCATTGGCAGCAACTAATACGCTACATCGTGTATTACGTGATCGTTTTAATGCCAGAAGCCGTAAGAAAACCGATGATAATATTGATCTAGCGGTGAATATGATGCATACCTTGTCTGACCATGTGACGTTAGAATACGGTTTGGCACACAAAACACGTTCACCCAGTTATCAGGAGCGTTATCTTTATTTACCGCTTGAATCAACCGCAGGCTTAGCCGATGGCCGTCAATACTTTGGTAATATTGATTTAAAACCTGAGAAAGCAACGCAACTGGAATTAGGAACAACGATTACAACAGGTACGACAGGGAAGAAAAGCCGTATTTCTCCGCACGTTTTCTACCATCGTGTCGATGATTATATCCAAGGCACACCAACAACCAGTACACCAGCACCTGCGAATACCTTAACGTTTAATAATATTGAAGCGGAATTTTATGGTTTAGACATGGATTTTTATCATCAACTCAGTCAAAACATGTCGTTAGATGGCACACTCAGCCATGTCCGTGGTAAACGACGTGATATTGCTGACAATTTATACCGTATTGCACCGAGTAATATACGGGTTGGCTTGCAGTATCAACGCACGAATTGGTCATTAGGCAGTGAAATAATTGCCTATGCCAAACAAGACAAGGTATCACAAACCAATAGCGAGAAAGCCAGTGCAGGTTATGCTTTATTAAACCTTAATGCCCGTTATCAAGCTAATAAGCATCTTACTTTATCATTCGGTATTGATAACCTACTGGATAAAGGTTACACAAGCCATCTTAGTGGGTATAACCGTAATAATCGTAATACTGATGTTGGTTTTGATGCGAATGATAATCAGGCTTTTCGTTTGCCAGCAGAGGGACGTAATGTGTATGCGACAGTGAAAGTTGAGTGGTAAGTAAAGGGCGTTGAGTCATCGCTCTTTAAGCGTAAAAAATGCTATTATTCCCCCATTTGATTGTTGTCGCACATGGAATTAGCTTTTTTTATTGGTTTACTCAGTTCATTACATTGTTTTGGCATGTGCGGCGGTGTTGTTGGCGCCTTAACAATGAGCTTGCATACTGAGACACGCCAACAAGCAAGCACATTATTGCCTTATATTTTATCTTATAATATTGGGCGCATTCTCAGTTACAGTATCGCAGGTCTACTTGCAGGTTTATTGGGTGAACTGCTAATAAATGCAATGCCACAAACAGGAGGAATTGTATTACGTTTATTTTTCTCGCTGTTTATTATTTTATTAGGGTTTTATATGGGTGGTTGGTTTCCCAAATTAGCACTGATTGAGCAACTTGGGCGACCTATTTGGCGGCGTTTACAGCCTATTGGTGTCAAGTATCTCCCCGTCAAAAAGTTACAACATGCTTTTCTTTTTGGTATGATTTGGGGCTGGTTGCCTTGTGGTTTGGTTTATTATGCATTAGCAATGGCTTTTGCTCAGCAAGGTGTGGTTGCGTCAGGACTGTTTATGTTTGCTTTCGGCATGGGGACATTATTACCGATGCTCTTGGCTGGTTTATTAACCAGTAAACTGGTTTCCTTGCAACATTCGATAAAATTTAAGCAACTAAACGCCCTAATTTTAATTGCAATCGGTGTAACAGGGCTATGGGTCGCATTACATGAAGAAGTAAGACATAGTTTGCATTACCTCGCCCATTCACATTAATAAGGTGAATAAAACAAAATGAATACACATACCACAACACACATTATTTATGGTCAGTCACCTGCAATCCAAGAAAGTTTACGCAGTGCTGCACTCATTGCTGCTACCCATGTAACAACCTTCATTACAGGAGAGACAGGGACAGGAAAGGAGCTGTTTGCACGCTATATTCACCAAAAAAGTACGCGAAAAAACAAACCCTATATCACGATTAACTGTGCGGCTTTGCCTGAAAATCTAGTGGAATCCAGCTTATTTGGTCATAAAAAAGGTGCATTTACTGATGCTATTGAAAATCATAAAGGTATCATTGCACAAGCGAATGAGGGAACGCTATTTCTGGATGAAATTACCGAATTACCCTTTCAGCTACAAGCAAAATTATTACGTTTTTTAGAAAATGGGGAATGCCAAGGTGTTGGTTATCATCAAGCACGTTATTACGATGTACGTGTTATTGCGGCGAGTAATAAAAATATTCATCAAGAAGTTAAAGCGGGTCGTTTTCGGCAAGATTTGTTTTACCGTTTAAATATTGTACCGTTAGAATTACCACCACTGCGTAAACGTATTGGCGATGTGGCATTACTAATGTCGCTCTTTTTTCGTGACCTTGTTAAAGAATATAAAATAACCGCCCCCACGATTACAAAAGAAGCACAATTGTGTTTACAACGTTATACATGGGCAGGCAATGTGCGGGAGTTACGTAATTTTTGTGAACGCATGCTCATTCTTTTTAGTGGTAAAACCATTGGTATTGACAATTTACCCACAGAAATACGTCAGCAACGTCATACCAAGCGTGATTTTGTATTTCATTTGCCCTCACAGGGTATTCAACTGGAAATGTTAGAAGTTGATTTATATGAACAGGCGATTCAATCAAGTCGTGGTAATAAAAGTGCAGCAGCACGGCTATTAGGCTTGAGTCGGGATGCTTTCTTATATCGTTTGAAGAAGTATGGTTTGCGGTGAAAGTGACGCAGTTATTTTTTCCCTCCTCCTGTTCCTGAAATACCGCCGCTGCGATAGAGAATAAAAAGCAGTTGATGATGATTAGGTGTCGTGATGTTATTCATGATTACTGTTCCAATAAATTTAAAAATTTAAGTAGTGCGTTTTAGGCGATATGCCTGATGAGCATTCGCTTAACTTCATTTATCATGAAGCATTTTAAAATACGGAGGAATTGGTAA
>DRMA01000146.1 GCA_011375245.1 Thiothrix sp.
AGAATACGATACGCTTTTTTCGTTGGTTGATTTGCATGCCATTACGGTTAAACAAGACCCCAAACTACTACGCCAGCGCTGTTATGATTTTATTGCACTGTATTTAGCCTGTGGTATTGATCCTGTAAAAAGTACCGTATTTGTGCAATCGCATGTTCGCCAACATGCTGAGTTGGGCTGGATACTCAATTGCTATGCGTATATGGGCGAATTAAACCGTATGACGCAGTTTAAAGATAAATCAGGCAAGCAAGGCAAAAATATTAGTGTGGGCTTATTTGATTATCCTGTGTTAATGGCAGCGGATATTTTATTGTATCGTGCTGATAAAGTTCCTGTTGGACAAGATCAAAAACAGCATCTTGAATTAACCCGCGATATTGCCGCACGATTCAATAATCAATATAAGACAGATACGTTTGTTGTACCTGAGCCATTTATTCCTAAACAAGGCGCACGGATTATGAGCTTGCAAGAACCAACGGCGAAAATGTCCAAGTCTGATCCGAATGAAAATAATTTTGTCTCATTAATGGATGAACCAAAGCATATTATTAAAAAGCTTAAACGCGCGGTGACTGATTCTGACAACGAAATCCGCTATGATCGTAAAAATAAACCAGGTGTGAGTAATTTAATCGAGCTGATGGCTGGGGTTACCGACAGAACCATTGAAGAAGTCGAAACAGCTTATCGAGACGTACAAGGTTATGGTTATTTAAAAGTGGATACAGGCGAGGCGATTGTTGCGCTTGTTGAACCGATACAACAACGTTATCAGGAAATTCGTGCTGATATGCCCGCTTTACAAGCTATCTTGCAACAAGGTGCAGAGAAGGCAAGTGAGCGAGCGGAGCGTCAATTGCTTAAGGTTAAAGAAGCGATTGGGTTGATTGTTTTCTGAAGTTATGTCAACTCAATAGAGTCAGCCATAATGTGATCGTAAACGTAATGATAAAGAGTAATACAATAACTAAATTACTATAATCTGCCAATAACTCGACGCGCTGCTTGCTGACCATATTGATGGTATTTATCGCTGTTTTTAGATCACATTTAAAAAACTCTCGGTTACGCTTGTGACGATATTTCCTCAGACAGATATGTACTTGCTGCTCAATTTTATAGGCATTAGCAAGTTTTTTTGAGTATTCAATTTTGAATGGATCAGGAACACCTGTTCCATAAAGTTCTTTGGCACGCTGTTTAACACTCCTTGTTGTGAAACCTATTTTAAGCAACCCATCAAATGCAGGATTTGAGAGCACATAAATAAATCCTTTTGATGTGTTTTCTTGTTTTTTTCTCTTCACTTTTTACCTTTCCATAGGGTTCTCCGTTAATGATACCAGAGAACAATATTCACCCTTTTTTTCCATCAACCGTATCGCCTATTTTCTAATCACTCCACCCTCATCAATTTTGTTAAAATATCTCATTTTGTTTAGCTATATATAGATGACAAATATAGAATTACTAAGAAAATTAGACAATCCCCCTCTTAAGTTCATAGCTCTTTCCATAAGCGTTCGTATTTTGTGATATTTTTCACAGAAATCACAAATACGGTTAATTATAATAAAGGGAGAACAGGGGGGGGATATAGGTTATAACATGAAAATAACATTTTATGGTGTACGGGGTTCTATTCCTGTATCCAGTAAAGAAACACAAAAATATGGCGGAAATACATCCTGCCTTCTATTAGAAGCAGACGATAAAATACTTATTTTTGATGCGGGTACGGGGATCCGTCAACTTGGAGAAGACTTAATCAACGATGAGCGTGATATTTATCTATTTTTTAGTCATTACCATTGGGATCATATACAAGGCTTGCCTTTTTTTAAGCCACTTTATAACCCTAAACGCACAATATACTTGCTTTCACATTATTTAGCCGATGATGCAAGTACTGTCTTTAAACAAATGGTTTCGCCCTATTTTCCTGTTACACAAGATAAAATTCAAGCACAAGTTACCGTGTTACCGTTACAAAATAACGGGCGTTTGAATATAGGTTCACTCAATATAAGTACCTGTGCCTTAAACCATCCTGATGGTGGTACAGCTTATCGTATTGACACCGATGAAGGAAGTTTTGCCTATGTTACTGATAGTGAGCTACTTCCTCCTAAAACGGTCAGTACAACATGGGAACAATGGGTGCGTTTTTTACAAAATGTTGATTTATTGGTACATGATGCGATGTATATCGACGAAGAACTTTCACATATTCATGGCTGGGGACACCCTTTAGTCTCACAGGTACAACGCTTAGCACGTGATGCAAATGTCGCTAAATTGGTTCTCTTTCATCATGATCCTAAACGCACGGATAAACAATTAGAAGCCATTTTAGCGAATACACAGCAATGGATAAAAAAACAGCATCCGCGCTGCAAAGTAACACTTGCTAAAGAAAAGGACAGTTATCAAGTTACTTAATGAGATTTTGTAGCATTATCTCTATTAATATGCCTTTCTTCCTTTTTTAGCTAAGTATTTATTGTAAATCAACTTAAAGTGGGGTTTTTATGAATTTTTTACTAAAAAACATCAGTGAGCCAGCACAACAAGCATGGATAACATTGCCAATGAGTACCCCACCCATTTTTCGGAATGGCGTTGTTACAACAAAAATCGCTCTACGAGCGATGCACTATCCATCCCCTAAAGAGGAGGGACTTCCGTGCAAATTTCGTTAAATCAAGTTTCAATTTTTTAAATAAGCAGGATGCCCCACTATGAATATAAAACGCTATAAGCTGATAGTAAGTGCTTTTTTCTATACCTCATTCACTAGTTTAAATCTTGTGCAAGTCAGCATTGCTGCACAAACAACGTTACAGTCGAATACGGGGGCTTCCGTTTTAAGTGAGTGTCAAAACCTACCACGTGCTCAAGGATTAACCGCATTACAGCAAGATTTAGATACCCGTTGTACACATATTGCTTCTAATCTTAATGGTTCTACAGGTTCTACGAATACCAATACCCCTGGCTTAAGTGACACTGAACTGGAAGGTGCATTACAACAAGTTGCAACAGAAGAAGCCTCCGCAGCAGGTACCGTTTCCACCCGCACAACGTATCATCAAACAGGAAATATCGTTAACCGTTTAAGTAGTTTGCGCCGTTCCGATAAAGTACTGGGGGGAGGAGCAGGTGATGATACGGGGGAAATAGGAACGGGGTTTGATAAAGCCAGTGTTTTTGTCAATGGGGTTATTGGTACAGTTGATAAAAACCAAACTGATCGTGAAGATGGTTTTGAGATGGATAGCCAAGGAATCATTATTGGCGCAGACTACCGTCCTACAAGTGATACAGTCGTTGGTGTGGCTTTAGGCTATAACCGTTTTGACTCCGATTTTGAGAGCAATAGTGCAGGAAGTGTTCTCGGTGGAAGCTTAGAAGCAGATAGCACTAATCTCTCGATTTACGGGAGTAAATATATGGGCGATATTTATGTTGATGGCGTACTGGGTTTTGGGAAAAGTGATTATGATCTTGATCGTGTTATTCGCTATCCTGGGGTTGATCGTGTTGCTAAAGGTTCTACGGATGGCAAACAGTTTGCTGCCTCGATTGGTGTAGGGATGAACAAGCAGCAAGGCACAATAACCTATGGTCCTTATGGACGCGTACATTATCAGGATATTGATATTGATGGTTATGCCGAAAGTGGTGCATTAGGCATGAACATGACGGTTAATGATCAACAGATTAAATCAACGAAAAGCGTCATGGGCATTCATGCTTCAAAGTCAACCAGTCAATCATTTGGTGTTCTTTCGCCACATATAAATGCAGAATGGCATCATGAATTTGAAGATGATGCACGCCAAATCAGTTCTTATTTCACCGTTGATCCAAATCAAACGGTATTTATCTCCAGTACTGATCGACCTGACCGAGATTATTTCACCCTAGATGGTGGTGTTTCAGTTGTACATACCAATGGCATACAATCTTTTGTTAATGCAAGTGTCTTGTTGGGTCAGAAACATATTGATAGTAGTTATGGTGTAACGGCTGGCGTACGTGTCGAATTTTAAAGGTTATCTTATGAAAAATACCACCCTGTCTTCTCACATAGTATCGTTCTTATTCGTTATACTTTTTTCGCTGGTTTTATCTGCCTGTGAATCGAGTACCCCACAACTACAAAGTAGTAAAGCCACGACTGCAACAGCAGGTAGTACAGCAAATGGTAATGCCGACCAGTTTTTACCAATTGATTGCTTACTAAAAGGTGAAGTACGCAAACTGGGAGCTGCAACCTATGTGACAGCCCGTCGCCCTGTAAGAACAACAGCTATAGATTGTGAAATACGCGGTGGTGAATATACCAGCTATAACCGCTCTGATTACAAAACAGCATTAGCGGTTTGGTTACCAAAAGCTAAAGAAAATAACGCTGAAGCACAAAACTATGTGGGGCAAGTTTATGAAAAAGGTAAAGGTGTCAAACCTGATTACCAAATGGCCTTCCAATGGTACCAACGTGCCGCGGAACAAAACTACAGCCGCGCCCAAATCAATCTTGGCAACTTATATGAAAAAGGCTTGGGCGTAGCCAAAAACCCACAAAAAGCACTGGAATGGTATCGTAAAGCCTCTGGTTTACAACAAGAACTTGAGTTAAATTCTGCCTCATTAAATGCTCCTAAAATTGCGGCTACAGCCGCAACAACCATTGCTCCTGCTGACTTAAAAGGACAAATAGCAGCGCCTACTTTAGAACTTATCGACCCAAATATTCAACGAACACGTAGTACCACAACACCTATTGTTACGCTACGCTCTTTAGGGAATACAAGAAAAGTCATTGGGCGTGTCACTGCCCCCGCAGGTTTATTATCCCTACAAATTAATAACCAAGAGCAGACTAAAACCATCAATAAGTTCGGTGTATTCCAAGCTAAAATTGCCGTTGCTGAAACAAAAACCCCCGTTACAATTACTGCGATTGATCGTCAGGGTAAACGTGCAGAAGTATCTTTTATTTTTAAAACACAACAAACACCCACACCCTCTGCGCAACCTATTATCGAAGCCCCACAAGCAAGCCCGATTCCATCCTTATCTTATGGTAATTATTATGCGCTGGTCATTGGCAATAATAACTACAATAAAATTCCCAAACTGAAAACAGCGGTACATGATGCCCGCTCACTGGCTAGCATACTTACTGAACGCTATGGCTTCAAAACACACTTATTACTTGATGCCAATCGTTATCAGATCTTGTCTTCATTGAATCAGATGCGCAGTCGCTTAACCAAACGTGATAATTTACTTATTTACTACGCAGGACATGGTGTACTGGTTAAAGAGAATATGCGTGGTCATTGGCTACCTATTGATGCTGAGAAAAATAATACTGCTAACTGGATTTCCAATACTGCCTTAACAGATACACTCAATTTAATGAAAACCAAACATATTTTGGTTATCTCTGATTCTTGCTACTCAGGTTCACTAACACGTACGCTTATCCCACAATTACAAGGGGGTAAAACTGATACCGAACGTACACATTTTTTACGCACCTTGCTAAAACAACAATCACGTACGGCACTCACATCAGGTGGACTTAAACCCGTTTTAGACGGTGGTAGCAATGGCCATTCAGTTTTTACCAATGCGCTGCTTTCCGTATTGAAAACAAATACAGATGCCTTAGAAGGCAGTCGTTTGTTTAATCAACTTGCTGCCAAAGTGGCTTTTGCTGCTTCTGAAAAAAGGTTTGAGCAAATCCCTGAATATGCTCCCATCAAACATAGTGGTCATGAGGGAGGCGACTTTATTCTTGTTCCTCGCTCATAATATCCGTAAAGCACTATGGGTAGTGAGTGTCAGCTTATGCATAAGCTTACTCACTGCCTGTAGTCATACACCAGCACATCAATTCAATGTTTATGCTGAACAGCGTGGGTTTGAACGGCATTCGATTTTAGGCAAGCCCTTTCAGCACACGCTTTATTATTTGCCTGAACGTGCCAGAACGAAAACACGTACAAAAGCAAAGATACTGCATGTCTATATTGATGGCGATGGTAGCCCTTTTCTACAATATCGTTACCCCGCTATTGATCCAACACCCCATCGTACCATTTTGCTTGATTTAATGCGTAAAGACCCACAACAGAGTCTCTATTTAGGGCGACCTTGTTACCATCAACAAGCAATACCAAAGTCATCTCATGCTGATCCTCTCTGCCATCGTGCTAATCATCGTTATTGGACGAATGAACGTTATGCCAAGGTCATTGTTAAAAGCTTGTTTATTGCGTTAAAACGTTATGTACAACATCATTATGCAGCAGATGACTCGCTTAGCATTGTCTTGATCGGCTTTAGTGGTGGTGGTACATTAAGCATGTTGCTTGCACCTTATGTCATTGACTTAAGCCAAACCCTTGCAGTGGTCACGTTAGCAGGTAATTTAGACAGCGACCGTTGGGCGAGATACCATCACTATCAACCGCTGATAGGTTCGCTAAATCCCGCAAAACAAGCCCCGCTTGCAGCACCTATTAAGCAATTACATTTGCTTGGTGATAATGATAAGAATATTCTTGCTTCGATGATCAATCCTGTGATTAAACAGCAATATAATGCAAAATTTATCCGTTTAGTTAACGCAAATCATCATTGTTGCTGGCATACTGTTTGGCCTGATATTTTAGACAATCTTACCTTGCTAGATTAAGCATCACGTACTACCTTTTATAAGTACCCTTGCTTTATTATTAAACAAAATTATTAAACAAAGAGATTCACCATGAATGTTATCATGAATGCTATCACTCCTCCTCTCGCTCAACGTCTTATCATGCTAAGCCTCTGTTTTATTTTACTAAGTTTATATACTCCACACGCAAAGGCAGAAACAGCAGGGCACGTTACCAAACTACAAGGACAAGTAATGCGTAATGGCACAGCACTCAGTCAAGGAAGCACTATAGATAGTAGTGATATCATTACTACAGGTGACAATAGCAATGTTGTTTTCGAAATGATTGATGGTGCAACGGTTGAATTAGGTAAAAATAGTGAGTTAAAACTGAGTGAATACCATTATCAACAAGGTGGGAATGATAATTCCGTCTTAATGGAAGTCATGAGTGGCTTTTTTCGGACGATATCAGGTGCGGTAGGTAAAGGTAATGCTGATCATTATCAAGTCAAAACCCCTTTATCGAGTATTGGTATTCAAGGAACAAACTACCAAGTCCTTGTGAATAAAGCAGAAGAAAAAGAATTTATTGGCGCTCGTCAAGGAGTTATTATTGTTGAAGAAATAGGAATAATTGCCACTAAAAAGGCCTTGCTTGGTGATAATCAAGAACAACGTTTTTTGCGTATGAAGGCTCCAACAGCAGGAACACGTGCTATGGGGGTTGAATGGGAAAAGTTTGCGACTAAGCCAGAAGATTTTCCAGCCGAATTTCAATGGTGATATGTGGTGGTAGGTGATGGGAAAGATAGTAATACTGAGTTACGAGGCTGGAGCCTCGTAACTAGAGAGCTGACAAACGTTACAAAGAACTCGTACTACTTTGCTCTAAAATATCAACAAAATCATGCTTCCATTGCTCAAACTTGGCAACCAACGCCTCATCAGCGACTATTGGCTTTAATATTTCGGGATTCATAATACTAATAGCCGTCTTATCCCCTTCAACATAAATCAAGATTTTAAAGGGCAGAAAAGGAGCTAATTCAGCATGTTTTGTTGTTAATTCACGTACTTCATCTATACGTCCAAAAAAGACAACTTGATATTTATCCACTTCATAGCCCATTTTTTTCAGCCCATTATCACAATGCTGCACATGAGCAATTTTATAGTTTTTAGCCACTAACTGCTTTTTTACCATGGCTAATGTGGTATCAAAATCATGTGAAGTGTGGGCTAATAAAATTTTATCGTCATCAATCAGTTTGCCATGACTTGCTACAGAAAAAGCTAGCAAAAAAGAGGCAACAAACCAAGGCATTATAAGGCGAAGACTGAGGCTACTTAATCGGGTATTTAAGATAATTCTCATAATAATACCTCATCTAAAATATCACTATAGTTTTCCGCTATTCCCTGTGCTTCTGTGGCTAAGTGTTTATTATCAAATACATTCGCCAATGCTTCAGCATTAATATAAATAATTTGTACTTGACCATCCTCTTCCTCTAACACCGTTATTTTACAGGGCAATACAACACCTAAACGCGGTTCAATTTTGAGGGCTTTATACAATTTTCCAAAATGGCAAAAACGTATAACCAGTTGTCGCTCATTAACCGAAAAATCATCGGTTAACCCTTGTTCTAAATAACGATCAGGAAACACACGAAAATCGTTAGAAATCACCGCTTCTTGCACACGCTTAACAGTTTCGTCAAAGTTATAAGGCGAATCAACACTCAGCGTGAAAGGCTCAGCATTTTTTTCGATAGGGATAGCGGAAAAGGCATTGGGGATAAAAAGGTTAACTAGTACAACAAATGTTGTTATTAATAATCTGTCAATTCTAATTCTCATTTCTGATACTCCTATATAGGGTATGTAGTATTACAATGTCGTCACTATATTAGAGTTTCCTAATGTATTCTATGATATCCGTCAATAGGTAGGGAATTATATGATCTAGCCCTGCAACTCATTATTTTTCAATAAGCACCACTTGTTATCTTATGCTTCCATAAGTGATGTGTTATCGCTTCCTGCTCTATAAAGTACAAGAGCAGCAGCTGGATTTTGCGCAATAATGCTTTCCTTGTCTTTATAGCCTTGTATTATCAAGCTATCTTTTACCCACTGATTACCTTTGGCTCCCATAATAAAACTGAAAGCAATGAGCAAATATCCCATATAAACCATAAATAAATCAGCCATTGCATTCATGCTTGCAGATGAAGTGAGGCTTGCCATAATAAATGCAATCATCAACACTATAACAAGCAAAGCAGCGCTCAATTTACTCAACATCCATATGTCTTTTGTTATTGCCCAACCCCATGTAAACAAAAAGGCAGGCCATGACCAACCTTGCTTAACTGCTTTATGATCCCCCTGCGAATTAACATAAATAGTATATAGTTTCATGGTAGTACGCCCTTGATTGCCCCGAGTATTATTGGAATTTGTTGTTTTTTTTAGTATACCCATAGCTTATAAAATTCGCAATCTTGAGTATTAAATATCAATTTTTCTTTGTGCCGTGTTTTCTTGTAATGATATTCTTGAGAAAAATAATATTGATGATAACTAATGGTATCAATAAACTTGGATACTTAACATAATTGCCTTCGTTTTGGCTGCCTTTTGAGACATAGTGATTCCCTTCAAAAGCAATAATATCCTTGGGTTGTATCAGGTATCGCTGTCTACGAATGGCAGGTGCAAAGCCGTTTCTGTTTTTTTGCAAGGCACGATTGTTTTTTCGCTTAAAGTTGATGGTTTGTTCTTCAGCACGGTGTTGCTGAACACCACCCGCAATAACACAGGCATCTCTCTTGCTCCTGCGCTTTTCCTATTCGTAGTAATCGTTTCGCTTTTTGAGGTTTGCAAGGCATCAAGGTTTCGCCATGTTTGAGTACAAATACATTCATCCTAGAATACTCCTAAAAAGTGGGTTATTCGCTAATAAAAAACGAATCCTCTTCCGAGGTTGATTCCCTTCGCCAATGTTGTAACAGCTTGTTCGTCTTAGCACACCGACCCGTTGAGGTTTTTTAATACTAAAAAGCAGAGCGTCAAACTAGGGAGGCATTCGACGGTGCTATGGATTGTGCTATGACTGAAACAACGTAGCCAATAAAGGTTGAGGCTAATCACCTATTTTGTCCGAAGACGTATCTCGAATCTCGCGATTCAGGTCCGCTCCTTTAGGGGTGGGTAGTTGACGCATTGAAGAAATATTCTTACTCGTGTTTCTTACTAATTGATCTAAACTTAAGATAATAAATTCTAAAAGATTAACAGCTATAAAGGGATGCTCAATAGTTAATCTTCTATACATTGGACGAGTGATGACGACAAGGGTTGTTCCTGTTTTCCCTGCTTTTAATCGGACAGTCCGTGGGAGTCTGTCAAAGAATGACATTTCCCCTGCTAAACCACCTGATTTAATTTTTCCTACTTCTATTTCAGTTTCATTAGTATCATTATCCTGAAATAAGAGCACATCACCTTTCGCAACAAGAAAAAAGGAATCCCCCACTTCGCCTACATCAGCAATAATGCTATTAGCATCTAGTGTTCGCACCGTTGAAAAGCGCAAAAAGGTGATAACTTCGTCCTGTGTTAATGCCTCACAAAATTTTTCACAACTTTGGGTAAGGTCTTCTGATTTTATGGTGTTATTTTTCATTACTCATTCTCGCTTATAGTTAGGTATACTGTTCAGTTCTATACGTTCTTTTAAGGCTAGACTAAGAAATAGATCTGCTCTTCCTTGAACGCAATTATTATACCTAACGTTGCAGTGTGTGTTCGCAGCGGTATAAAAATGTGTTTGTGTAATAAACAATCTATTTTATCTAGCCTATACCAACTTACCCTTACTTAAAGAGATAATTATGACAATCAGTAATGAAGCTGTAACTGAGCTTTTAACGACCGCTATTCCTCATGCAGAAGTCACTGTTTCAGGTGATGGCTACAAGTATCAAGCACACATTATTAGTAATGCCTTTGAAGGTCTGAGTACAATGAAACGCCATCAACTAGTGTATGCAGCACTTAATGAAGTTATTACATCGGGGGAATTACACGCCTTAACGATAAAAGCGCATACTAAGGACGAAGTGTAAGATATTTAAATTTTTTTCAAGGGATTTAGCGGTATTAGCACGATGCAATGGATTGCATAATAAAGCTTCAGATCTACCTAATAATAACGGAGTCAACCATGAAAATCATTGTACTATTTGCTACTCTTTTTATCACCTTTACGACAACCCAAATTGCATTTGCTGAACCACAAATAAAGCCTGAAATGATTAATATTGAGGGACGCTTAGGAACAATTAACGTACAGCGTATTAAAAGTATTCAATCCGAAATTCGCTATGTGCCTAATGGAGTAGGTATTAGCTATAGTATTATTAATCCATCGGACCAAGGAACTGATTTACAAAATGAACACATGGATTCAAATGAGCTTAGTATTCCAAGTTGGACGCTTTTTAATTGGTAAATCGAGTGAAGAAAATAGTGAAAAAATGATGAATGACGACATAATAACCCTTGATGCACGTAATCTACTTTGTCCAATGCCTGTTATTAGAGTGCAAGAAGCGGTTGCATCATTATCCTCAGGAACAATCATCAAAGCTGTTTGTACAGATCCTGGCGTTTTATATGATATTCCCGCATGGGTACGAGTACATGGACATAAGCTAATTACTACAGAAGAAAATGGCAGTGAATATACTGTGATCATTGAAGTTTGTGGATAAGCGAGTGTTCCTATGACACATTTTCACCCCCATTCCTCTCATTCATCGACACCTAAGCAAGTAGACGATAACAAACAACGTTATGTGGCTACTCGTAACGCCACACTTATTGGTGCAGTTACTAACCTTGTACTCGCCTTTGCGCAGCTCTTTGGTGGTGTTTTTACCCACTCGCAAGCGTTATTAGCGGATGGAGCGCATACCTTATCGGATCTAGCGACTGATTTTATTGTGCTTATTGCTGCAAAGCTGGCCAGTAAGGATGCTGATGAAGATCATCCTTATGGACATGGTCGCTATGAAACAGTAGCGACTATTGTGCTGGGGATTATTTTAGGGTTAGTTGCAATTGGCATTGCCTATGATGCAATAATACGCATCACTAACCCTGAGCAATTATTAGAGCCAGAGCTATTAGGAGTTTTATTTGCCTGTCTTGCTATCGTAGCAAAAGAAGCCTTGTTCCGTTATACCAAACAGATTGCCAATAAAATCAACTCGCCTTTACTCCATGCCAATGCATGGCATCATCGTTCTGATGCTATTTCTTCATTAGTGGTATTGGTA